>NZ_JBHZQU010000006.1:0-211056 GCF_042867205.1 Sphingomonas sp. NCPPB 2930
ATCCCTTCGATCGCGCCTGCTGGCGGCATGAGATCGAGCATCGGCTCACCAAGCCAAACCATCCCTGGACCAACGGCTAGGTCGAACGGATGAACCGCACCATCAAGGACGCAACGGTCAAACGCTATCACTACGACAGCCATGACCAGCTTCGACAGCACCTCCAGCTGTTCATCGACGCCTACAACCATGCCCGCCGGTTGAAGACGCTCCGCGGCCTCACACCCTACGAATATGTCGCACGCATCTGGACAGAAAACCCGAGCCGATTCAAAATCGATCCGTACCGCCACTCCCCAGGACTAAACACCTAGATCATGGGCGTCGCGCCACCAGCCAGCACTACGTGTCGACAGCCGCGATATCCTGGTCAGCCGCGACCATCAGAGACGGCGTCGACATGGTTGAAAAGTCTAGATGCATGAACGGAAAGGTATCGACCCCGGCAATGATCCGACGCGGCACCCAAAATTGGAAACCGGGTTCTACAGCGGTCAAATCCTGCCCCCGCAACCATACACACCCAACATCCTCATACATGAGCCGCCACGGCATAGCCGATGGCGGATCGGCGCGTTCACGCCTTAGCGACGGCGCCCCGCCCTTCGGCGGCAGGGCCGCTGGCGAATCTTGGCTCTCCGCCAATTCCACCACCTCGAATCTGTGCCCCACCCAGCCGCGCTTGCGTGCCGCTTCCGCCAGCGACGCGTCGTGCGCCATGGCTTGTGGGTTAGCTGCTGCCCAGGCGACGGCGGGAGGCGTATCCTTTTTCGGTCAACGGTGACGGGAAAGGAGCAGGTCATGTCGAAGAAGATCGTAGCGCCGGTTTACGTCGCGGCGATGGCGCGGGCGGAGGCGGATCCGGCGTCAGCGCGGTTTTGGGTCGGGCTAGATATCGGGTTCAAGAGCACGGCGGTGTGCGTCGTGGATGTCGACGGTGCGGTGGTCCACCAGGTGTCGATGAAGAGTCACGCGACCGAGATCGGCCGCTATCTGCGCCGCAACTTCAAGTCGCACGTGACGCTGATCGGCATGGAGACGGGCGGCTTGTCGCCGCACCTGGCAGGCAAATTGCGCGAGCAGGGTTTCCAGGTGGCGGTGCTCGACGCGTTGCAGGTCCACCGGGTGCTGTCGGTGAAGCGCAACAAGACAGACACCAACGACGCGCGCGGCATCGCCGAGATCACGCGCAGCGGTCGCGACTATCTGACCGAGGTCTACGTCAAGTCGAACCTGTGCTTCGAGGTTCGGGCGTCACTGATCATGCGCGACCGCCTGGTCAAGCAGCGGCGCGAAACCGAGGCGATGATCCGCGGGCTGGTCCGGGTCTATGGCGGGCGGATCGAACCCGGCAGCGACAGCCCGGCGACGTTCCGCGAACGGGCCATCGACCAGCTGTGCCTCATTGCCGACACCGAAGCTGTCGACCTGCGGCCGCGGGTCATCCCGCTCCTCGACCTGTGCGAGCGTTTCTACATCGAGGCCGGGCGGATCGAGCGCGAACTGGACTTGCTCGCGGCCTCCAATCCGGTGTGCAAGCGGTTCATGGAGATCTCCGGCATCGGCACGATCACGGCGCTGTTCTTCTATAGCGCGATCGAGGACCCGACACGGTTCCGGCATGTCGACGATGTCGCGGCCTATCTGGGTCTGACCCCGCGCGTCTACCAGTCGGGTGAGAGCCTGACACATGGCGGGATCAGCAAGATGGGTAACCAGCTGACCCGCACGCGTCTGGTCGGGGCTGCGACCGTCATGCTGGCGAACACCAAGTCGTTCAGCACGCTCAAGGACTGGGGCATGAAGCTCAGCAAGCGCGTCGGCTTCAACAAGGCCAAGGTCGCGCTCGCCCGCAAACTGGCAATCGTGATGTTCAGCCTGTGGCGCGACGGCACCCACTTCATGGCCAAGGCCGCTGATGTGGGGCCGCACCGCGACCTGATGCAGGCGCGCGCGACCGCATAGACAATTCCAGGTTCACACCAGGTTCGTCCGCACAAGAGCGACGAAACCGTCCTCCCGGGAGGCGGAGGGACAGGACACTTCGGGCCTAAAGGTGAGGTGGCGACAATCTCGTGACGCTTGTTGAAGCTCCACCCTTTGCACGTGAATGCCCATACTGCGGCAGGTGACAGGCCCAACGGCCATCGCAAAGCGCCCGACCGCGAAGAGACTGTTGCACTCCGGGAGTGATGACGGGTGATCTTGCAAATATCCGCGAAGGAGCAGATCATGAGGTAGCGTAAAGAAGTCGGGATATCCCTCGCACCGAGGGGCAGCAGCTAGAGACTTTCCGCGATTTCGCGTGACCCCAAAACACCTCCGTCCGGCCGCCGCCCAGATCGGCGACGATCCGCCAGTAATGGCTGAACGGGGCAGAGGTCGGCCCGATGGTCTTCACATAGCTGTTATTCCGCCATGACCCGGTCTACCTGCTCAAGCGAATAAAAATCGCGTTATAGCAATGGGATGTCTAAGCCGTAGATCACCCCGCCTCCCTGCCACATCACCATCGCGCATTTTTCGCAGCAACCAACCCTCTCCACGCGCGTCCCACCCACGCAACGGGAAGGACTGGCGATGACGAGAACGGCGGTGGTGACGGGTGGGAGCGCGGGTATCGGCTTGGCGACGGCCGAGGCGTTGGCGAAGGCCGGATGGAATGTCGCGATCATCGCGCGGGATGCGGCGCGGCTGGAGGAGGCGCGTGCCATGCTCGTCAAGCATGGCGGCGGGGTTCTTGCGATCAGCGCGGATGTCGCCGATGCGGCGGCGGTCGATGCGGCGGCGGACCGGATCGAGCGGGAGTTGGGGCCTATCGAAGCTTGGGTCAACAATGCGATGTCGACCGTCGTCGCGCCCGCCGACCGGATCAGTGCGGAGGAATATCAGCGTGTCACCGCGACCACCTATCTCAGTCAGGTCTATGGCGCGCTGGCCGCGCTGCGGCATATGAAACCGCGTCGGCGCGGGGCCGTCATCCAGGTTTCGTCGGGACTTGGCATCCGGGCGGTGCCGCTTCAGGCCGCCTATTGCGCGGCCAAGTTCGCCGTCTCGGGCTTCACCGACGCGCTGCGCGCCGAGCTGATCGCCGACAAGGTGCCGGTGACGCTGACCGTCGTCTATCTGCCCGCCGTCAACACGCCGCAGCCCGGCTGGGCGCGCAATCATACCGGGCACGAGCAGGTGCTGCCCGATCCGCTGTTCGATCCGCGTGTCTGCGCGGAAGCGATCCTGTCGGCGATCGACAGGCCGGAGCGTGAGATCTGGGTCGGCCGATCGACCATCCAGATGGCGATCGCCCAGTCGCTGGCCCCCGGTTTCGCCGATCGGCAGGCGAGCGGCTTCGCCAAGGACCAGTTGGGTGCCCCGACCAGCAACAAGCCGGGCAATCTCGACCAGCCGGTCGCCGGTCCTGCGCGGATCGACGGCGACTCGACCGATCGAGCGATCGACAATAGACGCGAGTTCTTCACGTCGCGGCAGCGCGATCTGCTCAAGCTGGGCGTCGGCGGTGGCCTTGCGGGCATCGGCGCGCTGGCCGGGTTCGGCGTGTCCCGCCTCTTCGCCCGCCCGAACCGCTGACCGACAGGAGGACAGGATGGCCGATATTGCCACCCAGACCCGCCGTCGCGAGATCGCGACCGAACATCTGCTGTTCAAGACGATGGAATATGTCGAGCGACAGCATCCCGGCCTGCTCGATTTCCTGGAGGACAGCCTCGACCATCTCGGCGATCCGGCGGACGGCGTGGACAAGGATGATGCGGCGGTGCAGGCGATCGCACGCCGCATGATCGCCGGTGCACGGCGCGAGGGCGGCTGAGCCCGGCCGATGGCGCTTCACTTCGTCGGCTTTCGCGGTGAGGAATATGTCCGCGCCATACGTGTCTTCGGCCCGCCCGACTTCATCCATATCGGGTGGGACCGTTGGGCGCGGCTGGAGGTGATGCAGGACGACGTCGCGGTGTTCGCGACCGGAACGGCGGAGGACGAACCGTCGGCTTACAGCTTTCCCGATATTCGCGAGCCGTAACGCGGCGGACATTCCTTATCGGCCATCACCCGACCCGGCATGACCGCCAGTAGGGGTTACGCACCCGGCACCCGCAGGCGGAAGGTGGCGGGTGTCAGGGCCAGAAGGTCGAGCGAACCGCCATGCGCCTGGGCGATCCGGCGCGCGAGGCTGAGGCCGATGCCGGTGCCATGGGTCTTGGTCGTGGCAAAGGGGCGGAAGATGGCGGTGGCCTGGTCGGGGGGAATGCCTCGCCCATTGTCGGTGACGTCGATGGCGACCAGCCCGTCCTGTCCGCTCACCGACACGGTCACCGCCGCCCTGTCGGCATCCGCGGCTTCGACGGCATTTTGCAGCAGCGCCCAGATCGCCTGGGCAAGCTGGTCGCGATCGACCATTCCGGTCCGGGGCACAGGGATCGCGATCGTCAGGACTGCGTCGGGCCAGCGGCTGGCGAAGAGCCGCGCCAGATCCTCGATCAGCTCATTCAGGCGGACGGGTTGCTTGACCGGCGGGGGCAGGCGGGCCAGCGACCGATAGGTCTCGGCAAAGCGCTGCAACCCCTCGGCATGGCGCGCGAGGGTCGTCAGGATTTCCGGCAGAAGATGGCGCTCGTCGCCCTTCGCCTCGATCGCGGCGAGCCCGCATTCGGCAAGCGAGACGATCGGCACCAGGCCGTTGAGCAGCTCATGGCCCAGCACCTGGATCATCTCGGCCCCAGCACGCGCCTCCGCCGTCCGCTCCTCGCTCTCGACATCGACCAGCGCGACGACGGATTTCGTGCCGAGTTCGACACGGTCGGCGCGCCAGCTTCGTCCGGCATGGCGGAGATGCGTGGCCTCGCGATCGAACAGGGGCGGCGGGGGCGGCAGGATACGGTCATCGGTATCGAACAGGCGGCGTGCGGCGCGGTTGAGCGCGCGGGCACCCCCTCCATCGACCAGCAGCAAGGGGGTAGGGGAGGCGTCGAGCAATGCGCCGTGGACCAGGGCCTGGCGATCCGCCTCGCTCGCGGTCGGCGGTGCGGTGATGGCGGAGCGCCCGGTCGCCAGCAGGCTGCGCAGCGTCAGCCATGCGATGGCGAGCAACGCACCGGCCATGGCCAGCCACAATCCATGCGCCCATGCCAGACCCGCCGCCGCCCCCGCCATGGCGAGGGACAGCGCCGTCGCGATCGCGGATCGCCCGGCGCTAGAGGCCATGCTGCGCCATGCGTCGGTAGAGCGTTCCCCGGCTGATCCCCAGGGCCGAGGCCGCGCGCGAGATATTGTGCCGATGCTCCTTCAACGCGGCCTCGATCATCGATCGTTCGGCATCCTCCAGGCGGAAAGCGGGCGCCGCGTCGGTCGCGACCGACGGCGAAAGGGGGCCGACGGGGCGGAGCGCGGCTGCGTCGATCACCCCGTCATCGGACAGCAGGACCGCGCGCTCGACCGCCGCCGCCAGCCCGCGCACCTCGTCGGGCCAGTCGGTCGCGGCCAAGACCGCTTCGGCGGCGGGCGTCAGCCGGACCGAGGCATGACCATAGGCCTCTGCCGCGACCTGGGCGAAATGACGCGCCAGGACCACCGCATCGTCCCGCCGCGCATGGAGCGGCGGCACCGCGATCTCCAGGGTGCAAAGGCGCCGGTGCAGCGCGGGGGGCAGCGATCCCAGCCCTTCCGCCACGCTGATACACCGCAATCCGGGCGGCAGCCGGTCGAGCAGCCGCGCCTGGGCCACCGCGTCCAGCCGGTCCGGGTGGCGCAGAAGGAGGGTGCCGTGCGCGCCGTCGAGCGACGGCCATTGCTCCGGATCGCGAAGGTCGATCCGCAGCGGCGGGCGGTCCGCCTCGCGCGACGCGGCATGGACCGCCAAGGCCGCCAGGGTGCGGCCCGATCCGGATCGGCCGGTGACGCAGATATTGGCGACGGTCGGCCCGACCCGCCGGATCGTCGCGCGCATGCTTTCCATGGCGACGGAATTGCCCAGCAGCATGAGGCCGCCACCCGATCGATCCCCGGACGGGCTTGCGGCGGGACCGCGCGCGCCGATCGCGGCCGTGCATTTCGCGAGCAGATCATCCTTGCGCCACGGCTTCATCAGGAAGTCGCGCGCGCCCGCCTGCATCGCGGCGACCGCGATCCGGATGCCGCTGTGCGCGGTGATGACGATGATCCGCGCATCGGGGTCCTCGGCCATGATCCGCGCGATGCAGGACAGGCCTTCCTTGCCGTTCGTCCGACCCGCGGTGAAGTTCATGTCGAGCAGGATCGCGTCATAACGACGCCGCGCGAGCAGCGAATAGGCCGCCTGAGGATCGGCCGCGATGTCCAGCCGGTGCCCGGCCAGCCGAAACAGGATATCGGTCGCGCGCGCCACGACGGGATCGTCCTCGACCAGTAATATCGTCCATGGGCTTGACAGGTCGGGCGACTGTCCGTCGGCGGACATAATGTTCCGTCCTGCTTGGGCCTGGGTCGACGCCCGACAGGAGAAGTCTTTGTTCATAAGGGGTTGGCGTTTCCGGCGCTGGACAGTGACACTCCATCCATGATGACCGATCATCCGGGACGTGCAAGGGGCGGCGACAGGGCGCGCCCGGCCCGCGAAAGGATCGGGTTTCGGACGGAGAGGCGTCGATGAACAGCTTGGCCCTGACCGCGCTCTACCGGGCGACGACACGCCATATGGGGCACGCCCTGCTCAACATCGGCGGGCTGGCGGTCGGGATCGCGGCGTTCCTGGTATTGGGGCTCTATATCCGTTTCGAATGCAGCTTCGAGCGATGGATTCCCGATCATCGGCATATCTATCTCGTCCGGACCGAACTGCATCTGCCCGGCAGTCCGTTCAACGGTGCCTATCCGATGACGATGGCGGGCCTGTTCGAACAGATGCGGCAGGATTTTCCGGCGCTGGTCGGCACGCGCATCCGGGGCGGCAAGCAGGGGGGCAGCATCGTGCGAGAGGGCGATGCGATCGTCGCCGATGTCGCGCAGGTGGATCCGGGCTTCTTCGATGTCTTCGACTTGCCGATGCTGCGCGGCGACGGGCGGCGGGCGCTGGCGCACCCGTCCGGCGCGCTGCTCAGCCGGGCCGAGGCGCGTAGGCTGTTCGGGGATGCCGACCCCATCGGGCAGAGCCTGACCATCGCGGTCGATACGCCCAAAAGCTATCGGGTCGCGGGGATCTTCGAGGATCTGCCCCGGAACAGCGACCTGCAAATCTCGATCCTGGTCCCGATGCCGCGCAAGCCGCCGCCCGCGCGGTGGGATTGGTACAAATGGGGCACGGTCGATGCGATGACCTATCTGCGCTTTCCCGATGCCGCGACCGCGCGCGCGTTCGAGGCGCGGATGCCCGCCTTCATCCGGCGCCATGCCGGACAGGATCTGGGGCCCGATCCCGCCAAGGTGATTTCCCTGCCGCTGCTGCCCATCGCGCGCTTCCATCTCGAGCCGCCGGGCGGTGCCGAGGTCGGCGCGCGCAAGCTGACCGTGGTGACGCTGGGGCTGGTCGGCCTGCTGACCCTGCTGATCGCGATCATCAACCATGTGAATCTGGCGACCGCGCAGTCTGGGCTTCGGGCGCGCGAAGTGGCGATGCGCAAGGTGCTGGGGGCGGATCGCGCCCGGCTGATCCGCCAGTTCCTGGGCGAGGCGGTGGCGATGGCGGCGGTCGCGACACTGGCGGGCATGATCCTGGCCGAGCTGAGCCTGCCGCTGGTCAATGCGGCGGGCGGATTGTCGCTGGCCTTTCCCTATGCGCTGGCCCTGCCGATCCTGGCGGGCATGGCGCTGGTCGTCGGGGTGATGGCGGGCGTCTATCCGGCGATGGTCCTGTCGCGCTTCCCGGCGGCGGCGGTCCTGGCCTCCGCGCATGCGCCGGGGGGCGGGCGAGCGGGGATGCGGGGTCGTGAGGCGCTGGTCGTGATCCAGTTCGGGCTCGCCATCGCCTTCCTGATCGCCACGACGGTCCTGGTCGCGCAGACGCTGCATGTGCGGCGATCCGATCTGGGCTTTCGGCGCGAGGGGCTGATGCTCATTCCGTCGCTCGCCGACAAGCGCATCTTTCCGGATCAGGCACGCCCGATCCTGGCGGCCTTTCGCCGCCTGCCCGGTGTCGTCTCAGTCGGGGCCGCTTCCTCGGCGCCGGGGGGCGGATCGGAGAATGTGGACATGCTCGACCTGCCGGGGCGAGCGCCGCTGACGATCGGCAATCTGATCGTCGGGCCCGATTTCTTCCGGACCTATGCCCCCATATTGCTCGCCGGGCGCGTCTTCGACGATGCCCACCGCGCCGACGATGCCAGCGACTGGACCCGGTGGAAGGACGGACGCAACGTCGTCATCAACCGAGCCGCCGCGCGCGCGCTGGGTTTCCGCAGCCCGGCGGAGGCGATCGGCAAGACCGTGGGGCGCAGCAATCCCCGGACGATCATCGGGGTGATTGACCAGTTGCGCTTCGGCTCGCCCCGCGCGCCCGACATGGTCACCTTCTATCAATATCATCGCGACGGGCCGCCGAATGCGATCGCGGCCATCCGCTACACCGGGGACGCGTCGGCCATGCTGGCGCGCGTGCGGGCGACCTGGCGTCGGCTGGCGCCCCAGATACCGCTGGACGCGCGGACCGCCGACCAGCGGCTGGCGGAATTCTATACGAGCGACGATCAGGCGGCCCGCCTGTTCGCGATCGGGGCGGCCATGTCGGTTCTGATCGCCTGTGTCGGCCTATGGGGCCTTGCCTCGTTCGACACCGCGCGGCGGGTGCGGGAGATCGGTATCCGCAAGACCCTGGGGGCGTCGTCGGCGGATATCGTGCGGTTGCTGCTGCTCCGCTTCGTGCGGCCGATCCTGATCGCGAACCTGCTGGCCTGGCCGCTGGCCTATGTGGCGCTGCGCCTGTGGCTGGCGGGGTTCGACGACCGGATCGCATTGTCGCCGCTCCATTTCGTCGCGCCCAGCCTGGGGGCGATCGTCATCGCCGTGGCGACCGTGCTGGGGCAGGCCTTGCGCGCCAGTCGGGCGACTCCGGCCTGGGCGTTGCGTCAGGGGTGAGCGGCGGTGGCCCCCCGGCACGCGCCGGGGGGCTCGACGGTTATTCCGCCGCAACCCGCATGGGTTCTGCGCCTTCCATCGGCTTAAGGCCCAGCCTGGCGAACAGCGCGGCATCGGCATCGTCGCCCGCATTGCCCGCGGTCAGCAGCTTGTCGCCGGTGAAGATCGAATTCGCCCCCGCCAGGAAGCACAAAGCCTGCGTCGCCGCCGACATGCTCTCGCGGCCCGCCGACAGGCGGACCATGCTCATCGGCATGGTGATGCGCGCGACCGCGACCGTGCGGACGAACTCGATGTCATCGATCCGCGCCAGCGGCGTGTCGGCGAGCATGTCGCCCAGCACCGTGCCCTTGACCGGGACCAGCGCATTGACCGGCACGCTTTCCGGGTGGCGCGGCAAGGTGGCGAGCGCATGGACGAAGCCCACCCGGTCGCCGCGCGTCTCGCCCATGCCGACAATGCCGCCGCAGCACACCGAAATGCCCGCCTCGCGCACGTTGGACAGCGTCCCCAGCCGGTCCTCGAAGCAGCGCGTCGTGATGACGTTGGCGTAGTTTTCGGGCGAGGTGTCGATATTGTGGTTGTAATAGTCGAGGCCCGCCTTCGCCAGCCGCTGCGCCTGGGGGGCGTCGAGCATGCCCAGCGTCATGCAGGTCTCCAGCCCCATGGCCTTCACACCTTCGACCATGGCGACGACCTTGTCCATGTCGCGCTCCTTGGGGCTCCGCCAAGCCGCGCCCATGCAGAAACGCTGCGACCCCGCCGCCTTGGCCTCGGCGGCGGCCGCCAGCACCGCCTGCACGTCCATCAGCTTCTCGGCCTTCACGTCGCTTTCCGCCGAGGCGCTCTGCGAGCAATATCCGCAATCCTCGGGGCAGCCGCCGGTCTTGATCGAGCACAAAGTGCATAGCTGCACCTCGTCGGCGGCATGATACGCGCGGTGCACCTCGGCGGCGCGGAACAGCAGCTCGGGGAACGGCAGGTCGAACAGCGCGGCGATCTCGGCGCGGGTCCAGTCGGTGCGCAAATGCGCCTCGGGGCGAAGCGCGGTGGTCGTCGTCATTACGTCTGGTCCTGTCCTTCGCCCGTCTCGGGCGGCATGTTACGGCCGAGCAGCCTCAGCCCGTCCTCGGCCGCGTCGCAGGGCGCCTGATAGTCTCGCCATGGGGCAAGGTCACCCGGTATGTCCCGGTTTTCTTCGGGCAATCCGGCCTAGCAACCTTGGCACGCCGCGTGATAGGACGCGTTTTCATCTTTGTTAAGATGTCCAATTTAGTGACGGTTCGTTATCGATCGGCGGTGGGGGCCGCAAAAATTGCTGTCCATGTTCAAAGCGCTGCGGCTGGTCATGCTGGCCGTCCTGATCGGCCTTGCGCCGGGAATCGCGTCGGCCGCCGGCGTCGATCTCCATCGCTCGGTGTGCAGCGCGGCGCTGCCGGACATGGCGGGTGATGCCGCGATCGCCGCCGCGCCCTATCGCTGCGGCGCCGATGCCCCGACCGACAGCGACCAGTGGCTGTGGCTGCGGCTGGACCCGTCGCATCTCGGGGGGCTGGCCTCGCCGTGGAGCCTGCTGGTCGACCAGGTGCGGTTCGACCGCATCGCGGTGATGACCGTGACCGACCGGGGCATGACGCGCCGGAGCTGGTCGTCCTCCGACCTGGGAGGCAATTGGGCGCCGGGGGGGCTGCTGAAATTTCCGATGACGGTGCCCGGTCGTGACATTCGCGGCCTGTATCTGGGCTTTCGGCGGATCGACGACCTGTCGCTGATGCGCAAGGTCGTGGCGATGCCGGGTTCGGCGCTGACCACGGGCGAGGTGAAGTGGCTGCTGCTGATCGGGCTCTTCACCGGGACGCTGCTCTCGGCCTTTCTCTACAATCTCGTCATCCATACCGGGCGGCGTCTGGCGTTTCAGCGCTGGTATCTGCTCTGGGTTTCCGTCTCGCTCGCTTATGGGCTGGTCTGGACCAATGCGGCGGCCTTTGTGGTGCCGCAACTGGTGGGCCCGGTGGCGTTCCGGCTGGATTATGTGCTGGTCGGCCTGATGGTGGCGGCGTGCAACATGTTCTTCTTCTCGGTGATCGAGGAGGGGATATTGCCGCGCGGCTTCGTCCGGGCGGGGCGCGTGCTGGCCGTGGCGGGGGCGGTCATGGGCTTCGTGGCGGCGGCGGACATGTGGTTTCCGGTCATCCTCACCGACCGCCTGCTCAACTATGTCATCGCGGGAACCTCGGCGATCATCGCGCTGTCCTGTGGCATCGCGGTGCGGCGCGGCAGCCGGGTCATCTGGTTCTACATGATCGGCTGGGGGCCGGTCATCTGCCTGTTCCTGCTGCGCCTCGCGCGCAATCTGGGCTTCGCGCCGCAGAACGACCTAGTCGATCTGGCAACCTTCGCCGCGCTGGCCTTCGAGGCGCTGGTCCTGTCGCTGGCGATCGCCGACCGGTTCCGCCTGATCCGCCACCAGCTCGAACTCGCGCGCCAGCGCCGCGAGGTCGACATGGCGGAGACCAAGACGCTGCGGATCGCCGCGCATACCGACTTCCTGACCGCGCTGGGCAACCGCGCCGCGTTCCAGCAGCACGCCAACGACCTCATCAAGGGCCATGTCCCGTTCAGCCTGTTCCTGATCGACGTCGATTATCTGAAGGACGTCAACGACCGGCTGGGCCATGCCAGCGGCGATGCCCTGCTGCTCAGCGTCGGCTCGGCCTTGTCCCAGGCCACCCGGCTGTTGCCCGACGTCCGGGTGGCGCGGATCGGCGGCGACGAATTCGCCATATTGTGTCCCGGATCGGTCGAGGCCGAAACCGCGCTGTCCGAGGCGATCATGACCGTCCAGGGCGACCGCTGGCACCCGACCGACAGCAACTGCACCCTGTCGCTCAGCATCGGCGCGGCGCGCTATCCCGACGATGCCGACGCGCTCGACATGCTGTATCAGAATGCCGATCTGGCGCTCTATACCGCCAAGCGGCTCGGGCGCGCGCGCTATATCCGGTTCGACCCCTTGCAGCGCAGCCTGCGCGACCTGCAGCTGGAATTCACCAGCGATGTCGAGGCCGCGCTCCAGCGGGGCGAGTTCCAGCTCTATCTCCAGCCGATCGTCTCGCTGGAGACCACGCGGGTCTGCGGCTATGAGGCGCTGCTCCGCTGGAACCACCCGCGTTACGGCCTGATGGCGCCCGATCGCTTCGCCGATGTGCTGGTGGCGGAGCGGATCGGCCTGCGCATCCAGGAACATGTCCTCGAACTCGCACTGCTCCAGCTGCGCGAGCATGGCGAGCGGATGGGCGTGCTGAGCGTCAACTTCACCTCGGCCCAGCTCTCGGGCCCGCGCTCGGCGCGCAATGTCCTCGACCGGCTCGCGCATCACGGTATCGCGGCGTCGCGGCTGTGCGTCGAGGTGACCGAGGGGGTGATGCTCGACCGGACGGCGGACACGATATTGGCCAATCTCCGTATCCTGCACGATGCGGGCGTGACGATCGCGCTCGACGATTTCGGCACCGGCTATGCCTCGCTGGTGCATCTCCGCCGGTTGCCGGTGGACCGGATCAAGATCGACTGCTCCTTCGTGTCGAGCATCGAGCAGTCCGAGGGAGGGACGATGGCGATCGTCCGGGCGATCGTCGGCATGGGCACCGGCCTGGGCAAGGTCGTGGTCGCCGAAGGGATCGAGAGCGAGGCGCAGGCGCTGTGCCTTCGCGACCTGGGGTGTCAGCTGGGGCAGGGGTTCCTCTATGGCCGCCCCGCACCCGGACTGATGGCCGATCCCCTGCGCGTGGCCGCCGGACCGGCCGCGGCCAATGACGTGGCGCAGGTGGTGGCGGCCCACCACTAAGCCCGAATGGCGGGCGGCCTGCCCCCGAGTGGGACAAACCGGCCCTTTCCGCCGCAAATGGCGATGCGGTATTCTGCGTTAACATAGTTTATGGAGGCGGCCGTCGCGCTCGGCCTCGGGCGGGCCTGACCCTTTCTCCCGCTTTTCTTGGAACCAGGATCGCCTCTTGGCTGCATGCTCTATGGACGGATCGGACGTGGACGGCGGCACGGCGCTTTCCCGCTTCTGCGCGCTGGCCCGGCAGCTTTTCGCCATGCCCCATGCCTTTGTCCTGCTGGAAGAGGGGGGCGAGTATCGCCTCGTCGCGGGATCGCGGGGCGAGGATCGGGATGACGATCGCATTCTGCACGACGAGGTGATGCGTCGTCGCGCGGCGAGGGCGGTCGGAGTGCAGGAAGACGGCGGCGCCACGGCCTTTCGGGCTGCGGCACCGCTGATGCGCGCGGATGGCGGATGCGCGGGGGTGCTGGCGCTCGGCGACAGCGGGCCACGGCGTTGGGGCGCGCGGTCGTCGGCACTGCTCGAACGGCTGGCGGCGGACGCGGCGGCCCTGTGGCAGCGCGAGGCGGAGAGCGCCGCGGCCACCGCCCGGCTGCGCGATCAGCTGGCCGAGACGCGGCGGGAACTGCACGAACTGGCGGATCATGGCGCGCATGCCCGCATGTTGAGCCGCCAGATGCCCTGGACCGCCGATCCGAACGGCAGCATCCGCGAGGTGGACCCGCGCTGGCTCACCCTGACTGGGCGCACGGCCGAACAGATATTGGGCGAGGGCTGGACCAGCGCGGTTCACCCCGACGACCTGCCCGTCATCGCGGCGGCGTGGCAGCGGGCCCTGTCGACCGGAGCCTCGACGGGGGTCGATGCGCGCGTGCGGATGCAGGACGGGGCCTATCGCTGGTTCAACACCCGCTCCGCCCCGCGTCTGGGAGAGGATGGTTCGATCTATCGCTGGTACGGGACGATCGAGGATATCCATGATCGCGTCATGGCCGAGCAGGCGCTGAGCGAAAGCGCAGCCTTTACCCGCAACGTGCTGGAAAGCACGACCGATTGCGTGGTCGTCATCGATCGCGACTGGCGGATCACCTATCTCAATGCGCGGGCGTCCAAATTCTTTCGCCCGTTCCGCGCGGCGGCGGTCGGCGATGCGGTCTGGGATCGCTTCGCCGAATATCGCAAGAGCGACCTGGCCCAGCGCTTGAAGGTGGCGATCGGTACCGGCCAGCCCAAGCGGTTCGAGATGCACCTGTCCGACCCCGATATCTGGCTGCATATCCATGCCTGTCCGGTCGCCGAGGGGCTGGCGATCTTCTTTCGCAACATCACCAGGCGGATACGCGACCGCGAGCGGCTCGTCCGGCTGGCGCATTGCGACCCGCTGACCGGGTTGGCAAACCGGACCTTGTTCAACCAGGTGCTGGAAAATGCCTTTGCCGGGCGGACCGAACGGCCGGTCGATGTCCTCATGCTCGACCTCGATTTGTTCAAAGAGGTCAACGACACGCTGGGCCATCCGGTCGGCGATGCGGTATTGTGCGCGGTCGCGGAGCGGTTCCGGTCGGTGACGGGTGAGGGGGACGTGCTCGCGCGGCTGGGCGGTGACGAGTTCGCGGTCATCCACTGGCCCGATCCGGCGGGGGGCAGCGCGATCGCGCTGGCGCATCGGCTGCTCGCCTGCTTCGCTGCGCCCTTCCCGCTGGAGGATACGGCGATCCGGCTGGCGGCCAGTATCGGCGTGGCGTCCTCGGTCCAGGCGCAGGGCTCGGCGAACGAGTTGTTCAAATCGGCCGATATCGCGCTCTACCGCGCCAAGGAGGCGGGAAGGGGAACGATCCGCGTCTTCGACTGCCCGATGGCGGCGCGCGTGCGCGACCGCCAGGTCATGAAATATGATCTGGAAGCGGCGCTATCGCGTGACGAATTGCGGCTGGTCTATCAACCGCTGCTCGACCTGAAATCCGGTCGGATCACGGGGGCCGAGGCGCTGCTCCGCTGGCATCATCCGACCCGTGGCGATGTGCTGCCCGGCGATTTCGTCCCGCTGGCCGAGGAGACCGGCCAGATCGTGGCGATCGGCGACTGGGTCGTGGCGACGGCGTGCCGCGATGCCGTGAACTGGCCCGGCGATGCGACCGTCGCGGTCAATCTGTCGGGCGTGCAGTTGCGCGACGACCTGCTGCCGTCGCGGGTGCTGTCCGCGCTGTCGCGATCGGGACTGGCGGCGGAGCGGCTGGAGCTGGAAATCACCGAGTCGATCCTGATGAGCGACAGCGACGGCACCATGGAAAAGCTGCATCGCCTGCGCCGACATGGCGTTCGCATCGCACTCGACGATTTCGGGACGGGCTATTCCTCGCTCTCCTATCTGCGTCGTTTCCGTTTCGACAAGCTGAAGCTCGATCGCTGCTTCGTCGATGACATCGGCCGATCGCCCCAGTCGGATTCGATCGTGCGCGCGGCGTGCGAAATGGGACGCGCCTTTGCGATGACGATGACGGCGGAGGGCGTGCAGACGCCCGAGCAGCTGGAATGGCTGCGCGCGCATGGCTGGTCGCAGGCACAGGGTTACCTGATCGCCCGCCCCCTGGAGGCGGATGCCTTCCTGCGACACATGGTGGCGTACAACCGTTAGTTCGGATCGCCGTTACAGGCGTCATGCCTGCTCGTGCCGCCCCGAACCGACCGTTACCGCCCGGCGGCGCAATGCCGGGCGATGAAGTCGGCATGGACGGGGATATGGCCGACCGCCGCATGGGTCACCGCCGCGATCCGATCCAGCCGGGCGCGCAGTTCCTCGATCGGGATGCCCGCCGCGATCGGGTCATAGGCGCCGGGGTGAAGTCCCTGTCCATCCATCACCGCCAGCCAGCTCGTCTTGGTGAACAGCTCGTCGCCCTCGCGGAACACGCGCCCGGTGCGGTTGTAGATCGCGATCCGCTCGGCCAGCGAGTCCGGGATCGGCATCGCCGCCAGCTGCCGCCAATAGGGGGTGTCGCGTCGCTCGGTCGCGTGGAAATGCAGGATCAGGAAGTCGCGGATGCTTTCGAACTCGGCCGCCATCAACCGGTTGTAACGGCGAATGTCCGCCGCCTCGAACGAGCGGGTCGGCAGCATTTCCAGCAGCCGCGCGATCCCCGCCTGGATCAGATGGATACTGGTCGACTCGAGCGGCTCCATGAACCCGCTCGCCAGCCCCAGCGCCACGCAATTGCCGATCCAGAAACGGTCGCGGCGCCCGGTGCGGAACCGGAGCAGTCGCGGTTCGGCCAGCGGCTCGCCGTCCAGATGCGCGAGCAGCGTCGCGGTCGCCTCGTCGTCGGAGATATGACGGCTGGCAAAGACATGGCCGTTGCCGGTCCGGTGCTGAAGCGGGATGCGCCATTGCCATCCCGCACCATGCGCGGTGGAACGGGTGAAGGGGACAGGCGGTCCCGCCGGAGCGGTCGGCACCGCCACCGCGCGGTCGTTGGGCAGCCAATGGCCCCAATCCTCGAACCCCGCGCCCAGCGTCTCCCCGATCAGCAGGCCGCGAAAGCCGGTGCAGTCGATGAACAGGTCGGCGGCGATATGGGTGCCGTCGGCCAGCATGACCGCCGCGATACGCTCCGGCCGGGCGTCGCGCACCACCTCGACCACGCGGCCCTCTTGCCGGACCACGCCCTGCGCCTCGGCATGGCTGCGCAGGAACCGCGCATAGAGCGCCGCGTCGAAGTGAAAGGCATAGCCGATATGCGCGAGTGGGGTGTTGCCCGGCTGCGGCCGCATGAACCGCCCCGCCCGAGCCGCCGCCGCGCAGATCGAATAGGCCTCGAGCGGCGCGGCTTCGCCCGCCAGCCGCAACCGCTGCCACATTGCCTCGAACGGCACCGCGCCCCGGTCGACGCCGTGCACGCCGAAAGGGTGGAAATAGCGATGGCCGGGACGCAGCCAGTCGACGAACTCGATGCCCAGCTTGAACGTGCCCTGCGTGGCGCGGACGAAGCTGTCCTCGTCGATGCCGAGCAGCGCGTTGAACGCCTGGATCGGGGGGATGGTCGCTTCGCCGACGCCGACGGTGCCGATCTCCTCGGACTCGACCAGCGTGATGGCGGGGCCCTGCGGCCCCAGCACGCGGGCCAGCGCGGCGGCGGCCATCCATCCGGCGGTCCCGCCGCCGATGATCGCGATCCGGGCGATCGGTCCGTCCTGGTCGTCGCGTCGGCTCATGCGTCCATCCGGCATTGCAGGAAGAGATTGCCGGTCAACCGGCCATGGCGCGGGTCCGCCGCCCTATCGGGCAGCGCGGTGATCTGCCCCGAATGGAGCAGCGCCGCGCGGTAGAGGATCAGCCGGTCGGGCCGGGCGGGGATCGCCTCGATCCGCACGAAGGCCGGATCGTCGCCGGTGCAATAGCCCGGCGGCGGGGCGGGGTCCGCCGCCCGCGCCGCCTGATAGGAGGGCAGTCGCTCGGCATCGATGGTCTCGAACCCCGTTGCGCGGTGGCGGAAAAAGGCGGTGCCGTCCGCATGGTCGGCCGACAGGAAATGCACGGTCGCGAATTGCAGGCGGTCGGCGGTGTCGACATGCGGCGCGCGCTGATCCTCGCTCAGATCGGCGGCGGGCGTGGTCACGAGCGAGAAATTGCCGCGGGCACGGGCCGGACGAACCGGCGCGCCGGTAAAATGCGCGGCGATCAGCGGCAGCACCGCGCGCACCATCGCATCGATATAGGCGACCGGCGCAGGCCCCAGCAGGCCGGGATAGCCGCTGCCCACCGATGCGGCGGGGGCGAAGGCGGAGCGGCTGGCGGCGAAATCGCGCAGCGCCGCCATCTGCCCCGACGCCCGGTCGACGATCAGCACGGGTTCGCGCTCCCGCCCGATCCGCAACAGGGTGAAGGCAGCCTCGGCGCCGAAGAAGGAGAATGCCGGGGGCGGCAAGGTGGCCATGGCGATCGTCCCGCAAAAAATACCGGCATGTCCTTGCGATAAGGACATGCCGGCAGTCGGGGATCAATAGGTCGCGCGCAGCGACAGGCCGAAGCGGCGGTCGTTCAGCTGATATTGCAGCGGTTGGCCGATGGTGCCGATATAGGTGACGTTCATGCGGTTGGTCAGGTTCACCGCATCCGCCGACAGCGCGATATGGCTGTTCACATTGACGCTGACCGAGGCGTCGAGCGAGGCATAGGGCTTGGCATATTGCGGCTGGTTGGTGCCCGCGCCGAAGGTCTGGTCGAGATAGCTCGACCGCCAATTATAGGCGAGGCGCGCGGTCAGCGGCCCCTTTTCGTACAGGCCGATCAGGTTGTAATTATGCTTGGACAGCTTCTCCAGCGGCAGCTGGGTCGACATGCCCGATCCGGCGACCGCGAACGGATTGGTCACGTTGGAGTCGACATAGGTATAGTTGGCCTGCACGCCGAACCCGCTGAGCAGCCCCGGCAGGAAGTCGAAGAACTGCTGATAGCCGATCTCGGCGCCCTTGATCGTGCCCTTGCCCGAATTCAGCACCGTGCTGACGTCATAGGCGCGCCCCTGGAAATTCTGGACGACCACGCCGCTGGCCAGGAAGCCGTCGACCTTCTTGTAGAACAGGCCGCCGGTCAGCGAGCCGGTCGGCGCGAAATACCATTCCGCCGTCAGGTCGAAATTGTCCGAAGAAATCGGGTTCAGGCGCGGATTGCCCGAGCTGGCGCTGGGGCGGCCGGTGATCGGGTTGACCTGGTTGGGATTGTTCAGCGTCAGGTTGGTCGACAGCTGGTCGAAGTTCGGCCGCGCCAGCCCCTTGGAATAGGCGAAGCGCATCTGGAACTCGTCGGTCAGCCGGGCGCGGATGTTCACGCTGGGCAGCGCGCGGGTATAGCTTTTCTGGACCGCCAGCGGCGAGGTGGTGCCGTTGGAATTGAACTGCGTCCCGAACGAGGTCAGGTCGGTCTTGACCAGCCGGACGCCCGCGCCGCCGTCGAAGCGCACGCCCCCCGCCGTGAATGCGAAGTCGCCCGCGCCCCAGACCGTATAGGTCTTTTCGGTCTGCGCATTCAGGTCGCCCGGCGTGAACGCATCCTTGGTCTTGGCGCCGAACAGCGCATAGAGCGCCTTGGTCTGCGCCCAGACCCCGTCGCCCGCCGGGAAGGCGGGATAGAGCAGCCCGCCGGTGACGGTGCGTCCGTCGAAGAAATTCTTGGACGGGCCCTGCATCGCCAGCTGCGGATTGCGGCTGAGCGGAATGAGCGCGGTGCCGTCGGGGGCCGAGCAGGACGGGTCGGGGCCGGTGGCGTACAGGCAGACGCCGTTCCAGGTGCCGCGCAGATTGATCGAATTGTCCGAATAGCGCGCGCCGCCGCGCAGCTTCTGCAGGAAGCCGCCCTCCAGGTCATAGTCGATGTCATAGGCCAGCGCGAGCGTGTCGGCGTCGTTCCGCTGCAACGCGTCGGCAATATAGGGGGTGGCGTAATTGGCCGGGTTGGTCAGCAACGCCTTGTCGCGGACATCCCATTGCGGACGGCTGCCGCGCAGGTCGAAATCGATGGTCGACGGATGCGGCGATCCGGTCGTCGTATTCTGGCCGGTTGCGGTGAACAGGGTCAGGACATGGCCGTTGCGATCGGCATTGTAATAGCTCTTCAGATACTGGACGTCGAAATGGACCTTGGCGCGGTCGGTCGCCTGCCAGTCGGCGCCCAGCGTGAAATTCTGGCTCTGGCTCCATAGCTGCTGGTCGAAGCGACCCGACTCGAAATTCTGGCCCTGGAGCGACCCCGATGTGGCGTAGCCATCCTTGTTGAAGGTGAAATTGGACCCCGGCAGCGGGCTCGACTGGCTGCCGCCATTGACGGTGTAGAAATAGGCGCCGCGCCGGTTGAACCAGTATTTGGCGAGCTGATACTGGCCGGTGATCAGCAGATTGTCGGCGGCGCGCCACTGGATCGCGGTCGCGACGCCCAGGCGGCGGCGGTCGCCCAGATCGTCATAGACCTGCATGCCCATCGGCGCCTTGGCATTGGCGGGCGCGCCCGCGATCGATCCGGCGGGGATCGGCTGCTGCGGATTGGCGAGGATGCCGTCCTGACGATAATAGCTGGTCGAATAGACCGCGTTCACCAGGAAGCCGATCTCGCCGATGCCGGTGTCGAACCGGTTGCTGTACAGGCCCGAGGTGGAATAGCCGAACTTGTCCGCGCGGTCATAGTAATTGCCCCGAATGGTGCCGCTGATCGTCTGGCCGGGCTTGTCGAAGGGCAGGCGGGTGCGCAGGTTGACCGCAGCGCCCACGCCGCCCTCGATGATGTTGGCGGGGGCGTTTTTGTACACGTCGATGCCCGCCAGCAACTCGGGCGGAATCCCCTCCAGGTCAAAGGCGCGACCGCCCGAGGCGGAATAGATGGCGCGGCCGTCGAGGAAATTCTGCACCTGGGTCAGGCCGCGCACGGTGATGGCGGGCGAGGTGCGGTGGTCGAAGTCGGTCGCGCCTTCGCCGTAGCGGCGCTGGATCTGGACGCCGGTGATGCGCTGCAACGCCTCGGTCGTGTTGGCGTCGGGCAGCTTGCCGATATCCTGCGCCTGCACCGAGTCGACGATCTGATTGGCGTTGCGCTTGAGCGCCTGCGCCGAACGGAGGGACTCGCGCACGCCGGTGACGACGATGTCCTGGTCGGAGACGCCCTGCGCAACCTGGGTGGCGTTCAGCGCGCCGGTGGGCTTGGTCGGGTCGCGGCCCGCCTCGACGCGCAGGCCGCCGCCCTGCATCGGTGTCGCTTCGCCGGTCTGCGCCTGTGCGCCGCCGCTGAACCCGCTTATGGCCAGAGCCGCCATGGATGCACCGATCAGCCAGCGCGATTGCAAATCTCGCATATATCCTCCCCCAATGTCCGGCCGCTCTTCGCGGCTCGACTGGGATCATGCCATATCGGTAAATGACTGACAAATAGAAGTTGCGGCCCGTCCCCTGCTCGGATCAAGAACAGGGAAGCAAATCGCTCATTTTTCAGCGGAAAAATTGTGAAAACGGCTGTGTCTCGCGCATAGTGGCGAGCGTCATGAATGTTCCTGCCGGGCATCTGAGAGTGCCGATAAAGCGAAAATGAGCCGTTACAGCGTTTTCATCAGACAAATAATGTGGCGGCATCACCGGGGCGCGACGACGCGATTCGGCGGTGCGGTCGACCCGGTCGGCCGTTCGCGTTCGGCATGGCGTCCGGTCATGCAAATATGCCGGATGGCGATCCGTGGGCAGGGCGCGGGGCTGCTGATGGCGGACCGCGCCGGGCGGCTCTATCCCTGCCAGCCCGGGCGGAGCGCCACGCGCAGGATGCGGTCGTTCGCCGCCAGGAACAACGCGCGGCCGCCCTCGCCAAAGGCGCAGTTGGCGATCGGCGCATCCTGCTCGATCAGGCCGAGCGGCTCGGCCTCCGGTGTCATCAGCATCATGCCGCCGGGCACCGAACAGACCAGCGTGCCGTCCCGCGCGACCTTCATGCCGTCGGGCAGCCCGGCGCCGCCCGCCGCCAGCATCGGCCGCGCATCGAGCAGCATGCGCCGCCCGCGCGCCATGCCCTTGGCGTCCAGATCATAGACCATGATCCGGGGCGCGGCCTCGTCCGAAACCGAGACATAGAGGCGGCGCTCGTCGGGGGACAAGGCGATGCCGTTGGGGCGGGTCAGCTCGCCGTCGATCAGGTCGATCCGGCCATCGGGGCGGCGGCGATAGACGCCGTTGACCGTCTGTTCCTTCAGCGGCGAGGTGTCGCCGTCCTTCAGGCCATAGGGCGGATCGGTGAACCAGATCGTCCCGTCGCGCGCGACATGCAGATCGTTGGGGCTGTTGAAGCGCTTGCCCGCATGGCGGTCGGCCAGCACGGTGCGGCGGCCGGTGGTCAGGTCGACCCGGTCGATCGATCGCCCGCCGCTATTGGCGATCAGCAGCGCACCGTCCCTGTCCAGCGCCAGCCCATTGGCGCCGGGCTCGCGGACCAGCGCCGGATCGGTGCCCGGTGCGCCCGACGGATCGAGCACGACGGACACCGCGCGGCCGCGCTGCCACCGGCGGACGATATTGGCGGGCGGATCGGAGAAGAGGAGATAGCCGCCACGCGGCACCCATAAGGGCCCCTCGGCCCAGCGTATG
Source organism: Sphingomonas sp. NCPPB 2930 (assembly GCF_042867205.1). Taxonomy (NCBI): domain Bacteria; kingdom Pseudomonadati; phylum Pseudomonadota; class Alphaproteobacteria; order Sphingomonadales; family Sphingomonadaceae; genus Sphingomonas; species Sphingomonas sp. NCPPB 2930. The sequence goes on from NZ_JBHZQU010000006.1 coordinate 22,013, forward strand.
CCGGTCGCGATCACCTCCGGCTCGGTCCCCGGCGCGATCATCCGGTCGAGCCGCGGCGACAGGCGGCGGAGGCGCGGGGGCGTCTCCGCACCGGCGGGCGCGGCGAGCATGGCGAGACCGGCGGCAAGCACGGAGCGACGGGAGAGTGTCATGATGTCGGCAGCTTGCGGGAAAAGCGGTCGCCCGGCAAGCGGGCGGACCGAAGCGTCATCGCCGTGCCTTGCCGCGCGTGACCGTCACCCGCATCGTCACGCTCCGCTGCGACGGCGCGACCTCCTCGTCACGGGTCATGTCGAGGACGGGGCGACCATCGGCGGCCCAATGGACCCGACGCAGGCGCGTGTCGCGACCATCGCCGCCCACCCCGTCACCCCAGCTGTGATAGACGTAGAGCGGATTGCCGTCCTCGTCAGTGGTGAAGGCGCCGTGGCCGACGCCTTGTTCGTACCTGCGATAGTCGATGACGCCCTTGGGCATCGGCTCGCTACGCTGGAGCGGCGCGTTCCATTTGTGCCAGTTGTCGATCCGCGTCGGGTCCTCGCCGTCGCGCAGCCAGGCGCCGCCGACGACATAGGTCGGGCTGACCCCCGAGCTGGAATAGATCAGATGGGTGCGTCCGCCATGATGGAGGGCAAAGGCCCCTTCGGACAGATTTTCCTCGAAGGACCGCGTCGGCGCGACGATCGGGCGCGGGGTGGAGGTGAGGCGGGTGGGGTGCGCCGGATCGACCCGCGCGATCCAGGTCAGCGGATCGCCCAGCGGGCCCTGGCCGGGCAGATAGCGCTGCGACCAGGTGTAATAGGCCTTCCCGCCGATCGTGACATAGGACATGTCGAGGCTGATGTTGCGGGCGAATTCGGCGCGACCCAGCGGCGTTCCGTCCGCCTTTCGAATGGCGGCGGGGCGCGACCAGTCGGCGGGGTTGGCGGGATCGCCGCCGGGCCGCAGCTGCATGATATGCGACGCTACCCGGTCCCAGGCGCCGTCCTTGTTCGACTGATCGTCGCTGGGGTTGAAGCAGGGCGCGAACAGGATGGACAGCCGCCCGCCAATCTCGTGCAGTTCGGGCGCCCAATAGCATCCGGCGATCACGCGTCCCTCGGCGGTACGGTCGCGCCGGGTCAGGCGGTTGAGCAGGTCGACCTCGCGCGCCCGCCCGCCATGGTCGTCGGCCAGCGCCGCGATGCTGTCCGCGACCCGGATCGGCAGATGGGCCGATCCGACATTGTCGTTGTTCGTATCGTCGGTCGCGATGAACAGATAGCGGACCCGGCCGCCCCGTGCGTAGCGATAGATGACCGGATCGGCGCGGTTATAGGCGAAGATGGCCGGATAGACGGGCTGGCGGACGGTCCCCCACACGACATAATGCCCCGGCCCGCCGCGGGCGATCCGCGCCAGATCGGCGGTGTCCCAGTCGACGCCCCGTGTCGCGGACGATCCGTCCGAATAGGTGAGCCGCGCCCGCGTGTTCGCCAGCTGGGGGATTTGCGCGATCGTGATGCGGCGCGGGTCGACCATGGCTCGCAGATTGACGATCCGGCCATAGCGATCGGCCAGCGCGGCGGCGGTCCGGCTGTCGAGCGGCAGGGCGGCGTCATCCTCCGCCATTCCGGCGACTTCGCCCGCCTGAACCGCGCCGACATTGCCCGCCGCGACGATGCGCATTCGGCGTCCGTCATGATCGGGGAAGAAGGGCGTCGCCACCCGCTCGGTCCGTGCCAGATCGGCGACGCCGGTCCAATGCGGCTTGCCCGCATCGTCACGCCAGGCGACCAGATAGCGCCGCGCAGCACTGTCCCAGATCGCGCGCGGGGCGACGATGCCGCCGGTCGTGCCAAGGTCGATCAGCCCCAGTTCGGTGAAGTCGGCGGGACTGGCGGGATCGCTCTTGAAGACCAGCGCGCTCGACCGCTGCGACTTATCCGGCTTTCCCGCCAGATCGACCCGCGTCGCGATGACGCCGAGGCTGCCATCGGCGAAATGGAACAGCGAAGGGGCGACGATCCCACGATGCTCGACCCGGTCGACCCCGACATATTCGCCGATGGGAAAGAGGATGCCGTAATTCGCGTTGAGCGGGGTCGCGGCGCCATTGCCGGTGGCAAGCGCCAGATGGACCGAGCGGGCGATGATCGGCTGGTTCGCTTCATGCGCGTCGGTCGGGCTGCGGCCATAGGCCGACAGGCGCGGTGCGGATCCGGGCAGGAGGGTGACGGTGAAGCGCTTCTCCTGGGTCCCGGTCCCGGCCGTGACGCGACGCCCGGTCAGCGTGACGCGAACCGGCCGATCGCCGCGAAGGACCAGGCGATCGCCATCCAGAACCGGTCGGTCGGCGGACCAGCGTATCGCTCCCTCGGGCGAGACGGGCAGGCGGCTGCCCGATGCCATGACCGGCGGCACGATCCACGGGGCCGCTTGCGCCGCGACCGGCTGGGCGGAGCCGGGGGCGACCATGACGATCAGCGGCCAGGCGGCGGCGCGAAGCAACCCGCTCATCGTGCCGCACCGCTGGTCGGCGAGGCGGGGCTCCAGCGGGCGACCAGCGCATCCCGTTCCCTGGCGGTGATCGACAGGACCGAGCCGTGACGCGGCGAGGCGGGCAGGCGGAAATCCTTGGGATAGGTCCATCGGATGGGGCCGCGCAGCGACCGGGTGGCGAGCGGGATGTAACCGACGCCGCCATAATTATCGACCCAGAGGAAATATCGGAACCCGCTGGTGTCGCCCGGATTGGCGACGAAAGCGCTCGGCCCCTCGACCTCGGGCGTCCCCGCCTTGCGGCCGATGCAGCGGTAGATGGTGCGCCACGCACCCGAATGGCCGGTGGCGCGCAGCGTGCGGGAACGCTGTCCCATGATGTCCGACGAAGGACAGCCCGACACCTCCGACACCTTGGTGAAGCGGTAATAGTCCGCGCCGTCCTTCAGCACGGTGGAATCGATCATGCCCTTGTCCTTCACCAGAAAGGGCAGGTCGGCGGCCTTGAACCAGGGGCGGGGCGGGGTGAAATGGCGGAAGTCGCGGGTGGTGGAGATCAGGATCTGCGGCCCGTTGCCGTCACTGGTCCGGTGGCTGGCATCGGTGAACAGGGTCGATGTCCAATAGACGACATAGGCCTGGATCGTCGGGTCGTAGGTCGCCTCGGGCGCCCAGGTCATGCCCGCTTGAGGAAGGTTGACCTTCACATGACGCTGCTCGCTCCAGTGGACGAGGTCGGTCGATTCCCAGATTTCCAGATAATGGCTGCCCTTGTCGGTCGCGCCGCCCCAGCCGCTGCGCCCCACCGACAGGTCGGTCGCCAGCAGGAAGAAGCGGTCGCCCTCCGCCGATCGCAGGATGAACGGATCGCGCAGGCCCATCGTGCCCTTGCTCGACTCCAGGACCGGCCGTGCGCCGTTCAGCTCCCGCCATCGCAGCGCGTTGTTGCCGTCCGAAACCGCGAAGCGCAGCTTCTCACCCTCCACCGTGTCGGAATGGAAATAGACGAACATATAAGCGCTCATGTCGGCGGGACGCGGCGCGGCGGCGGACAGGATAGTCAGGTCGAGCGGGACCATGACCGGCGCGGCCCCCGGCGCGGTGATGGTCGCGGTCAGCCGAACCCGGCGGTCGGTCCGGCCGCGATGGACCACGCCCTTGAGGACCCGATCGTCGCCCTGGCCCCGGTCGCTGTCCGACAGGATCGCCGGGTCCGACGAACGCCAGCCTATCGTGACGAGACGGGCCTGCGGGTCGTCGGACGTGGCGGCAAGATCGGCGGCGGTATCGGGCAGGGTGATGCTGCCCCGGATCGGCGCGGTCAGCACGGGATCGCGACGGATCGCATCCGCCACCCGGTGCGCCAGCGCCGCCGCGTCATCGGCGGGCGCTGCCACTGGAGGGGTCGGTGCGGCGGGCATCGCCCATGTCGGAGTGATGGCGACGCTGGCCAACGCCAGCAAAAGCCCTTGTCCGCGCCCCAATCCCGGTATCCTGCCCGACATTCCCGCTCCCCGATGCTGTGATTTCGGGGCAGGATCGATCATTATGTCCTACAAGTAAAGCGGCAAGGTCGCCCTATTCGCCGGGTATGGCCAGTGCGAATGTCGTCGTCGCCACCGGCAACAGCGTCAGGTCGCCGCCATGCGCGCGGGCGATGCGTCGGGCCAGGGTCAGGCCGATGCCCGACCCGTCGGGCTTGGTGGTGTGGAAGGGGCGGAAGATCCGCGCGCGCTCCGGCCCCGCTACGCCGCCGCCGCTGTCGGTAATCGCAAAGCGCAGGCTAGGCCCGTCCATCGCGGCGGTCAGCGTCACCTGCGGCGCGACCGCTCCGCCCAGCGCCGCCTCGGCCGCGTTTTGCAGGAGCGCCCAGAGCGCCTGAGTCATCTGATCGCGGTCGCACCGTCCGATCAGTCCGTCCGGCACCGCCATGGAGAGCGCGACCCCGCTTCCGAAGCGCTGCTCGAACAACCGCGCCAGATCGACGGCCAGTTCGGCGACCTTGAACGGGTTGCGGACCGGATCGGGCAGCCGGGCCAGCGTGCGATAGGCGCGGGTGAACCGCTCCAACCCCTCGATCCGCCTGGCAAGGGTGGCGAGGATGCCGTGCAGTCGCGCATCCTGCCGCTCCGCCGCCATCACCGCGCTGTCGGCCAGCGACACGATCGGCGACAGGCCGTTCAGCAGCTCATGCCCCAATATGTCGATCATCTCGCTATCGGCATGCGCCTCGGCGGTGCGGCGCTCCGCCTCGACATCGATCAGCATGGCCAGCGCGCGCTCGGGCCCGGCCTCGACGCGTTCGATCCGCCAGCTTCGCCCCTCATGCCGCAACCGGCTTTCCTGCGGCGCGAACAGCGCGGGCGGTGGCGATGACAGGCGGTCGTCGGTCGCGAACAGCGTCCGGCCGGCGCGGTTGAGCGCCCGTGCCGATCGCCCCTCGATCCGCAGCAGCGGCAAGGGGATCTGGTCGAACAGCGCATGGAGCGGCGGGCCGCGCGGCGCCATGTCGGCGGGCGCGGGGGCGGGGGGCAGGAGGGGCGTCCGCGCGGCGGCCCAGCCGATCGCCCCGATCAGCCAGCCGGTGCCCAGGCCCAGCCCCAGCACCGACCCCAGCATGCCGTTCTGCCACGCCACCACCATCAGCCCACCGAACAGCGTCAGCATCAGTCCCGACAGGAGGATGGCGACGACCCGCCGGGCCGGCGCGTCAAAGCCCATGGCGCGCCATGCGACGATATAGCGCGCCCCGGCTGAGCCCCAGGGCCTGTGCGGCATGGGTGACGTTGTGATGATGCTCGATCAGCGCCGCCTCGATCATCCCCCGCTCGGTTTCGTCCAGGTCGAAGCTGGAGCGCGGGGCGGCGGCGGCGACCGGCGCGGCGGGGGCGAGCAGCGCCGCCTCGATCACGCCGCCATCTCCCAGCAGCAGCGCCCGCTCGATCGCGGCGGACAGGCCGCGCGCCTCGTCGGCCCATGGCGCGGAGATCAGCAGCGCCTCCGCCGCCGGGGTGAAGCGTGGGGCCGGGCGACCATGCCGCTCGGCCGCGATCCGGGCGAAATGGCGCGCGAGCAGGGGAATGTCCGCCCGACGCTGGGTGAGCGAGGGGGCGGCGATCTCCACCGTCGCGATCCGCCGCGCCAGCGCCGGGGTGATGCCACCCGGATCGTCGGCGATCGCGATGAAGCGTGCCGTCATCGGCAGCCGATCGAGCAGCCGCGCCTGCGCGACCTCGTCCAGCCGGTCGGGATGGCGCAACAGCCAGGTCCCGGCCTCTTCACCGGCCAGCCGGTCCCACGCCGTCATATCACGCAGGTCCAGCCGCGCCATCGGCCGGTCCGCACCATCGGAGGCGGCGTGGACCGCCTGGGCGATCAGCGTCCGCCCCGCGCCCGACGGACCGGTGACGACGATCCCCGCCCGGGTCGGCCCGACGCGGCGGATCAGCGCGCGCACCTGCTCGATCGCGGGACTGTCGCCCAACAGCCGGGCTGGCTCGCCGCCGTGGACCTCGCCGCTATAGGCATGAGGACGATCGGAGCGGGGGGCGGGGCGGGCGGCGGCGACCTCGATCTTGGCGATCAGCTCGGCATTGCGCCACGGCTTCATGACGAAATCGCGCGCCCCCGCCTGCATCGCGGCGACGGCCAGGCGTATGCCGCTATGCGCGGTGATCACGATGATGCAGGCCGCCGGATCGTCGGCGAGCAGCCGCGCGAGCATGGCCAACCCCTCCGCGCCATCGGTGCGTCCGGCGGCGTAGTTGAGGTCGAGCAGGATCGCGTCGTACCGCCGCGCCGCCAGACGGGAAAAGCCCTCTTCCGGCCCCGATGCGATATCCAGCCGGTGTCCGGCCAGCTCGATCGCGATGCCCAGCGATTCGGCGATGCGCGGATTGTCGTCGATGACCAGGATCGACAGCGCGCTTGACGACGCCCCGCACCGTCCATTTCCGGACAGGCTGTCCGAACGCGAACGGTCGGATTCGGCGGTCGGCGGGGAAAGTGGCGGTTTCATAGGGCTTTAGGTTTTTCGACCGTCCTGGGTGACATTCGTCCCATGATGACCGAACAGATGACAGGCGCAATCACTTCCGCCAGCGGGGATGGCGGAGGCGTTTCGGGGACCCCGCCGGGGGCCGCGATGGACCGCCGGATCGCGCGAAAGCCCGTCCCCTGGTGGCGTCGCCGCGCGGTCGTGGTCGCCATGCTGGTGGTGATCGGCGCGGGGCTGGTCTGGCGCTTCCTGCCTGCCGCCGGATCGACCGACATCGCCGCCGCCAATGTCGACACGGGCGAGGTCACGCGCGCCGCGTTCGACGATTACCTGCCGGTCCGCGCCACGGTGACGCCGCGCGTCACCACGCTGGTCGGCGTGCTGGCGGGCGGACAGGTCGAGAAGCTGTTGGCGCAGGACGGCGACATGGTCCGCGAGGGACAGCCGCTCGCCACCCTCGCCAATCCGCAGCTCAAGCTCGACGTGCTGACCCGCGAGGCGCAGATCGCCAGCCAGCTGGGCGGCGTGGCGAGCGAGGGGCTGGGGATCGAGCGCAACAAGCTCGACCGGGCGGGGCAGGTGGCGCAGGCCGAATATGACCTCATCAAGGCGCGGCGCGACCTGGGCATCCGGCGCCAGCTTCACGACCAGGGCTTCCTGTCGGATGCGGGCGTCCGCAGTTTCGAGGAGGAGGCCTCCTATCAGGAAAAGCGCCTCGCCCAGCTCAAGTCCGGCCGCGCGACCGAGGCGCGGATCACCGCGACCCAATCCGCGCGGCTGTCCGACACGCAGACGCGGCTGTCGGGCAATCTGGCGGCGGTGCGCGCCGGGCTGGAGGCGCTGACCATCCGCGCGCCGACGGGCGGGCGGCTGACCAATTTCACGATCCAGCCGGGCCAGACGCTCAAGCCCGGCGACCCGGCGGGCCAGGTCGATAGCGAGGGGGCGTGGAAGCTCGTCGCGCAGGTCGACGAATATTATCTGGGCCGTGTCGCGGTGGGGCAGAAGGCGACGACCTCGGACGGCGTCGGGCTGACCGTGTCGAAGGTGCTGCCGGCGGTGAAGGACGGGCGGTTCCAGGTCGAACTGACCTTCGACCGCGCGCCCGCCGGGCTCAATCGCGGGCAGACGATCGACATCCGCATCACGCTGGGCGCCGCGAGCCGCGCGCTGGTCGCCCCGGTCGGCGGCTGGCTGGAGGCGGGCGGCAGCTCGGCCTTCGTCCTCGATCCCGACGGCGCGCATGCCCGCCGCCGCACCGTGCGCATCGGCCGCCGCAATCCCGAACAGGTGGAGATCCTGTCCGGCCTGAACCCCGGCGAGCGCATCGTCACCAGCAACACATCGTCCGTGAAGGGCGACATACTGAACATCCGATAAGGGGGACCGACAGATGATCCGACTGGAAGGCATTCAGCGCCGCTATGTCTCCGACGAGGTGGAGACGACCGCGCTGCACGATATCGACCTGCATGTCGCGGCGGGTGAGTTCCTGGCCATCATGGGCCCCTCGGGCTGCGGCAAGTCGACCTTGCTCAACACGCTGGGCACGGTCGACCGGCCGACGGGCGGGCGATATCTGTTCGGCGACCGCGATCTGGCGGCGATGGACGAAAAGGAGTTGGCGAAGTTCCGTGCCGAGACGCTGGGCTTCGTCTTCCAGAGCTTCAACCTGATCGACGAGCTGACCATCGAGGAGAATGTCGCGCTCGGCCTCGCCTATCGCAGCGATGCGGGGGATCGTCGCGGCCGGGTGGCGGCGGCGATGGACAAGGTCGGCATCGCCCACCGCGCGCGCCACTTCCCCCACCAGCTGTCGGGCGGCCAGCAGCAGCGCGCCGCCATCGCCCGCGCGATCGTCGGCGACCCCAAGCTGATCCTGGCGGACGAGCCGACCGGCAATCTCGACACCGCCAATGGCGAGCAGGTGATGAACATCCTGACCGGCCTGAACGATGCGGGCGCGACCATCGTGATGGTCACCCACTCGCCCAGCCATGCCGACCTCGCCAAGCGCCGCATCGACATGCTCGACGGCCGCATCGTCGCCAGCGCCATGCGCGCGATCTGAAAGGATTTGTGATGAAGACCATGATCCCCGCCATCGCCCTGCTGTCGCTCGCCGCCGTCGGCGCCGCCGCGCAGGACAACGCCCAGACCTCGCGCAGCTTCGATGTGCGCGGGTTCGATCGGATCTCGCTCGAAGGGTGTGACAGTGCCGTGGTCACGATCGGCTCCGACTTTTCGGTCAGGGGGATCGGGCCATCCGTATCCCTGGCCGTCATCCGGGCCGAGGTGCGGGGGCAAAAGCTGATCGTCGACCGCCCCGAGCATATGTGCGACAGCCGCGCCAAGCGGCCGGGCATCACGCTCGAAATCACGCTGCCGCGCCTGCGGGCGGTCGAGTCGGAGGGCACCGGCTCCTTTCGGCTTCGCCCCTTCGAGGCGGCGGAGTTCCAGGCAGACATGACGGGCACCGGTAACCTGACCGTCGAGGGCCTGCGAAGTCAGCGCGTGGGGATCGTCATGTCCGGAACAGGGAACGCCATGCTTCAGGGCATCCGGATTGCCAGGCTGTCGCTCGAACTGAACGGGACCGGCTCGATCCGAGGGGCGGGCGCGGTCGAAGCCTTGACGATTGACAGCAGCGGCACCGGCAATGTCGATACCACCGCCATGTCCACCCGCAACCTGTCGGTCGATGCCAGCGGAACGGGCGGCGTGCGGGCGCAAGCCGACGGACCGGCGACCATCGACGCCAGCGGTATGACCCGCGTCGTCGTGAGCGGCCGCCCGCAATGCAGCGTCGACAAGAGCGGCTTTGCCCGCGTCACCTGCGGCTGAGCCGGGATTATCGGGGGGCTGTCATCATGAACCGCTACGCGCTTCTCTCGCTCTATCGCTCGCTTGTGCGCCACAAGCTTTACGCCGCGCTCAACATCGGGGGGCTGGCGGTGGGCATCGCCGTGTTCCTGGTGCTGGGCCTCTATGTCCGGTTCGAGACGGGGTATGAGAAATGGCTGCCGAACCATGACAAGATTTATCTGGTCGAGACCGTATGGAATCTGAAGGGCAGCGAGTTCAACGGTCCGTCGGCCGAGACGATGGGTGGTCTGCTCGACCAGTTGCGGGGTGATTTTCCCGGCGTCATCGGCACGCGACTGAGCGGCGGCAAGGGGGGCGGCAGCGTGCTGGTCAACGGCGTCGCCACACAGGAGGATGTCGCGCAAGTCGACCCGTCCTTCTTCGATGTGTTCGACCTGCCGATGGTGCGCGGAAACGGGCGTCAGGGGCTCGCAAGCCCGACGGGCACGCTCATCAGCGAAAGTCTTGCGCGCAAATATTTCGGCAACCAAGACCCCATCGGCCGAACCATGACGATCGTCGGGGATGCGCCGAAGCAATATCGAGTCAACGGTGTGTTCCGGGACCTGCCCCATGCGACCGAACAGCAATTCACGATCCTCGTCCCCTTGCCGCGCACGCCTCATTCTCCCCAATGGACTCATTGGGGCAGCACGGCGCTGACGACCTATCTGCGTTTCGATACGTCGGCAGCGGCACGGAGTTTCGAGCAGAAAATGCCCGGCTTCATCGATCGGCATGGCGCGAACGATTTCGATGGTCGTCCATCGGATCAGATCGGCATTGCTCTTTACCCCTTGGCCAAAGTCCATCTGGCCCCGGATGTCGGCGAAGGGCAGCGCATGACCGTGGTGACGCTGGGTATCGTCGGGATCGTGACGCTGCTCATCGCGCTGGTCAACTATGTGAACCTTGCGACTGCGCGATCAGGGCTGCGGGCCCGTGAAGTCGCGATGCGCAAGGTGCTCGGTGCCGATCGCTTCGCGCTCATCCGCCAGTTTCTCGGCGAGGCCATTTCGATGGTTGCCTTGGCCGCATTGTTCGGCCTGATCCTCGCCGAACTAGGCCTGCCGTTGGTCAATGCCGCGGGCGGCTTGTCACTGACCATACCGTATCGGCTTGTGTTGCCCGGGCTGGCGTTGCTGGTGGTCGTTACCGGTGTCACGGCGGGCTTCTATCCTGCAATGGTTCTTGCCCAATTTCCCGCAGCCTCGGTTCTCGCTTCGTCGCGTACACCGGGTGGCGGCCGTTCCGGCACACGAACGCGTGAGGCTTTGGTCGTCTTTCAGTTCGGTCTGGCGATCGCGTTCATGATCGGTACGGCCGTGCTGGTGGCGCAGACCTGGCATGTCCGCAACGCTGACCGGGGTTTTCGGCGCGACGGCCTTCTGATCATTCCGTCGTTATCGAGCGATCAGATCGGACCGACGCGTGCCGATGCGATCATTGCGGCGATCAGGGCATTGCCGAACGTACGTGCCGTCGGCGTATCCAATTTCGTGGCGGGCGGTAGCGGTAGCAAAAGTAGCGACAATATGCCGTTGCCAGGTGTGGCTGGAAACGGACCCATGCTGAATTGGGTCGATGTCGGTCGCGATTTTTTCAAGACGCAGGGTGTCAGCCCGATCGCCGGCCGATTGTTCGACGATGCGCATCGCAGCGACGATCGTAGTCTGGTGGCCGACGGGGGCGGCAAGAACATCGTCATCAACCAGAAGGCGGTCAGCACGCTTGGCTTCAAGTCGCCTGAGCAGGCGGTTGGCAAGACGGTGGGGGGTGATCGTCCACGCACGATCATCGGCGTCATCCCCAATGTTCGTTTTGAATCGCCGCATGATCCGACGGTCGCAACCTATTATTACTATACGACAAAGGCGCCATCCTTCGTTACCGTCGCAAGCGTTCGGGTGTCGGGCGATCCGCGTGCGACCTTGGCGCAGATCCGCAGCATATGGCAGCGATTGGCGCCCCAGGTACCGTTCAATGGTCAGACGGCGGATGAGCGTCTCGACCGCTATTACAAGGCCGACGAGCACGCGGCCCGCTTGTTCGGCATCGGTGCCAGTCTCGCCGTCCTGATCGGCTGCGTCGGCCTCTGGGGCCTGGCCTCGTTCAACACCCAGCGGCGGGTGAAGGAGATCGGGATCCGCAAGACGCTGGGCGCGTCGTCGGCGGCCATCGTGAAGCTGTTGGTCGGGCAGTTCCTGCGGCCCGTCATCCTAGCCAATCTGCTCGCTTGGCCGCTCGCCTATGTTGCGATGCGGACATGGCTGGCGGGGTTCGAGGATCGTATCAGCCTATCGCCGCTCTATTTCCTCGCCGCCACCGCCCTGGCGCTGACTATTGCGGTGCTGACCGTGCTGGGTCAGTCGCTGCGGGCCAGCCGGGCGGCACCGGCCTGGGCGTTGCGTCATGACTAAGCGGTGGCTTCTGACGGGGGCGGCGCTGGTGCTGGCCGTGCCCGCGTCGGGCGAAACCCTGCGCGATGCCATTGCCGCGGCATGGGACGGCAATCCCCAACTGGCCGCCGCACGGGCCCGGCAGGAGGCGCTGGCCGAGACGCCCAACCAGGCGCGAGCGGCCGGGCGGCTGACCGCGGCGGCGACGGGCGGCGCGGGTTATGACCGGCTGGGCTATGACGATACGGGCAGGCGTTCGGGCGCGTCGAGCGGGACCGGCGCGGTGACGGCGACCCTGCCGATCTGGACCGGCGGGCGCGTGCGCGCGGCGGTGCGTGCGGCGGACGGCGATGTCGCGGCGGGGGGCGAGGCGCTGCGCGATGTCGAGGCCGACGTGCTTGAACGCGTCGTCGGCGCCTATGCCGACCTGCTCTATACGCAACAGGCGGTGGAGATCGCGCGGGTCGGGATCGAACGGCTCGACCGGCAGGTGGCGGAAGCCCGCTCGCGCTATGGCCTGGGGCAGGCGACGCGCACCGACATCGCCCAGCTGGAGGCGCAGCGGGCCAGCGTCGTCTCCAACCTCGTCGATGCCGAAGGGGCGGCGGCGACGGCGGCGGCGAGCTATCGTGCGGTCGTGGGGCGCGACGCGGGGGCGCTCGATGCGACGATCGCGCCGCCCACGGCCTTGCCCCACACCCTGGCCGATGCGCGCGGCGCGGCGGAGGCGGCCAATCCGCTGCTGCTGGCGCAGCGACAGCGGGTGGAGGCGGCGTCCGCGCGGGTCGATCAGGCCCGCGCCGAACGCGCGCCCGCGCTCGACCTGACCGGAAATTACGGGCGCGGGGTGCAGGTGGCGGGCGGCCGCTGGACCGGCTTCGACAGCGCCGCGAGCGCGGGGCTGGGCCTGCGCGTGCCGCTGCTGACCGGGGGGGTGGTCGCCTCGCATGTCCGGCAGGCGGAGGCGGTGCGGCGGGCGGAGCGTTTCGATGTCGAGACGGCGGCGCGCAATGCGGTCCGGAGCGCGGATACCGCCTGGGCCTCGCTGATCGCGGCCGAGGGACGGCTGAAGGCCAGTGTCGAGGGGCTGTCCGCCGCCGACCTCGCGCTGAAGGGCGTGCGCGCCGAATATGGGTTCGGGCTCCGTTCGACCATCGACATTCTGGTCGCCGACCAGAGCTATCGCTCGGCGCAGCTGGCGGTGGCGCGGGCGAAGGTCGATGTGCTGACGGCGCAGGCCGCGCTGCTGCGCGCGACCGGGCGGATGGGGCGGGGCGCGTTCGACTGAGCGCGGACCCGCCTCAACTGGCTTCGCGGTCGCCTTCGCTGGGGCCCGATACCGCCATCGACAGGGTGCGGCGGAGCAGTGAGGGGGAGCAGGGCTTGCCGCACACCGCCGAGCCCGGATAGCGATTTTGGAGAGCCTGTTCATCGGCATGACCCGAATGGAAGATCAACGGCACGCCCGCCTCGCGCAGCCGTTCCGCCGCCGGAAAGACCTCGCCGTCGCGCAGCCGGACGTCCAGGATCGCGCAGGCCAGGTCGGGACGATCGCCGTCGAGATGCGCCAGCACCTCCTCGACGCTGACATAAGGGCCGTCGACTTCATAGCCGCCGTCTTCGATGATATTCTGGATATCCAGGGCCACGAAAAATTCGTCTTCGACCAGCAAAATCGTTTTAGTCATGCGCGAGGACCGTTTCGGGTAGAGCCAAGTTAAGAATGAAACGCCCATCGGCGTAATTCCGCTCCAGCCGCGCACCCAATTGTCGTGAGGAAGTCTGGACGAGAAGTGTCCCGAAACCGTGCGCCGCGTCGCTGTCGGTCGGCGAACCGCCGGTTTCGACCCATTCGATGGACAACGTGCCCCCGGCCAGCGTCCAATGGATGGACAACTCGCCCAGTCGGTGCGCCAGCGCGCCATATTTGACCGAGTTGGTCGCCCATTCGTGCAGGATCAGCGCCAGCGGCGACAGGCAACGGCGGTCGACCAGCAGGCGCGGGCCGTCGATGGCGATCTTCGACTGGCCGCTATAGGGCGCGATGGTCGCCTCCACCAAGGCGCGCAGCTCGATCGCCTGCTGCTCGCCCGCGGGCGAGGCCAGCGAATGCGCGCGGCCCAGCGTCGCGATGCGCTCGCGGACATCGTCGGCCAGCTCGGTGACGTCCTCATGCGAACGCGCCGCCGCCGACACGATCCCCGAGATGATCGCGAACAGGTTCTTCACCCGGTGGTTCATCTCGCGCAGCATCAGTTCGCGCGTCTCGGCGATGGCATATTCGGCGGTCACGTCGATCGACACGCCGACCATGCGGTGCGGCGGACTGGTGGTGACGCGGCGGCCAAAGCCCTTGATCCAGCGCTGGGTGCCGTCGATGTCGAGGCGGAAGGTCATCTCGAAATCGCCATTCCCGGCCATCGCCTCGGCTATGCCCAGTTCGACCCCGGCGCGATCCTCGGCTACGATCCGCTCCAGCCAGCGGCCCATCCGGGCCCCGTCATCCTCCGCGCCCAGGCCGAACAGCGCACGGCCGGTGTCGTCCAGAAAGGTCTCGCCGGTATCGCCGCGATATTCCCAGACGCCGATGCCGCCCGCCTTGATCGCCAGGTCCAGCCGCTCGCGCTCGGCGGCCAGCGCGCGTTCCATGCCGAGCGCCTCGGTGATGTCGGTCAGGACCAGCGTCGCCCCCTCGATCCCGTCCGACTGGGTGCGATAGGGCAGGATGCGCAGCGACAGCGTCCGCGCGCCGTCGCGGGTGGTAACGCGCTGCTGCGACGGCGATCCGCCCGCCGCGACCGATGCCGCGCCGTCGAGATAGTCGGTGTTGCTCAGCCGGGTCGACACATCGGCCAGCAGGCGCCCCCGGTCGCTGGGTTGCAGCGGGAAGATCGAGCGCGCCGCCTCGGTATAGCTGCGCACGCGCAGGTGCCGGTCGAGCACCACCACCGCCAGGTCGGTCGATTCGAAGAAATTGCGCAGGTCGGAATTGGCGATGGTCAACTGGTCGACCTTGGTCTTCAGCTCGTCATTGACGGTCGACAATTCCTCGTTGGTCGATTGAAGCTCCTCGTTCATCGACATCATTTCTTCGTTGGAGCTTTTCAGCTCCTCGTTCGCCGTCTCCAATTCCTCGACTGTCGAGCGCAGGCGGTGGCGGGTCAGGCGGAGTTCGTCCTCCAGCGCCTCGATATGATCGTCGCCGGGTTCCAGATCGGCCAGGTCGCTCGCCTCGATCGGGCTGAACGGCTCGGTATCGCGGAACAGGAACAGCAGCGATCCGTCGGTCAGCGGATCGCAGATCACCTCGACCTTCTGGATGCCATATTCGGTCGTCACCGCGACGTCGCGCGCGGCGATCCGCTTGCGGGCGTCGCGCGCCTGGCGGAGCATCGGGCCGATCACTTCGCGCAGGCCGGTACGCGCCAGCGTGACCGCGCTCGACCCGCCCGCACGGGTGACGGGGAAGTTGAAATAGCGGCTGAGCTTGCCGAACGCGGCCAGGATGCCGCCATCCTGATCCACCACCATGCTGGGCGGCGCATAGCGATCGACGATGCGGCGGGCCGCCAGGCTCTCCTCGCCCATCGGCGCGCCATGGTCCCGCTCGCCGCGCTCGCCGCGCCGCCGGATGCTGCGGCTCGTCCCGCCGGGCAGGTCGATCGGATAGGAGGGAGAGCCCGGCGAGCGCTCGAACAGGCGCGCATGGCCGTCGATCGCGGGGAAGAGATGGTCGAACCGCCCGACGCTCTCGGACGGGCCCAGGAACAGATAGCCGCCCGGCCGCAGCGCATAATGCAGCAGCGGCAATACCGATTGCTGCAACCGATCGTCGAAATAGATCAGCAAGTTGCGGCACGACACCAGGTCGATCCGCGAAAAGGGCGGGTCCTTGACCAGGCTGTGGTTGGAGAAGCGGATCATGTCGCGGATCTGCGCGCTGATCGTGAACCGCTCGGCATGCGGCATCGTGTAGCGTTCGCGCAGCGCCGCCGGAATGTCGGCCAGCGCGGCGGCGGGATAGCTGCCCTCGCGCGCGATCTGGAGCATCTGCTCGTCGATGTCGGTCGCGAAGATCTGCACCGCCAGCGGCTGTCCGCTTTCGCGCGCGGCCTCGGCGAAGAGCATCGCGATGCTATAGGCTTCCTCGCCGCTGGAGCAGCCGGGAATCCAGATGCGGATATCCTCGTCCGGGTCTCGCGCGCGGGTCAGCGGCAGGATCGCCTTGGCCTTCAGCGTATCGAACAGCTCGGCATCGCGGAAGAAGCGGGTGACGTTGATCAGCAGGTCGCGGAACAGCGCCTCACACTCGTCGGCATCCTTCTTGACCCGCGCCAGATAGGCCGAGCCCGTCGCGATGCCCAGAACGTGCATCCGCCGCTCGACCCGGCGGACCAGCGTGGTGCGCTTATAGCCCGAAAAGTCATGGCCGATGGCGTTGCGCAGCACCCGGCACAGATCGTCGATATGATCGGCGACGACCTCGGCCTCTTCCTCCTTGGGGTCGCCGGAACGACGCGCGAAAAAGGCGTGGAGACAGTCCAGTATCTCGCCCGCGGGCTTCACGAAATCGACCAGGCCGGTGCCGACCGCCGAGAGCGGCATGCCGTCATAACGGGCGCTTTCGGGTTTCTGGACGACGCTGACCCCGCCATTTTCCTTGATCGCGCGCAGCCCGGTCGTGCCGTCCGCGCCGGTGCCCGACAGGATGACGCAGGCGGCATTGGCCTGCTGGTCGCTGGCCAGCGACAGGAAGAAATCGTCGATCGGCCGGCGCAGCCCGCGCGGCTGGATGAAGTCGGTCAGCTCCAGCACGCCGCCGCGTATCGCCAGTCCCCGGCCGGGCGGAATGATATAGACGTGATCGGGCTCGATCCGCTCCAACCCCTCGCACTGACGCACCGCCAGATTGGTGTGCCGGTCGAGCAGTTGCGCCAGCATGCTCTCATGATTGGGGTCGAGATGCTGGACGACGACAAAGGCCATGCCGGTCGGCGCGCGCGCCGGGGTCAGCATCTCGCGAAGCGCCTCCAGCCCGCCCGCCGAGGCGCCGATGCCGACCACCGGCACGCTCAGGCTGTCATGATCCGGCATGTCGTGATCCCCGGCGGCGGGCTGCCCCGCATTCACGGAAAGGGCGCTCGGTCGAGGTCCGAAAGCGTCAGCTTGGCCTGGGCGATGGTCGCTGCGGTATTGGCGATCGCGGTCAGCGATCCCTCCAGGACCATGCCGCTTTCCGCCAGGATCGGGGTCAGCCGTCCCAGCGTGCGTCCCAGCTCGGCGTCATAGGCGGACAGCCGGTCGGGATGCGAACGGCTGATGTCGAATTGCGAGGCGAAGATATAGGGCATGTCGCCGCCCAGTTGGCGCAGCTTCGACATATACAGAAGGTTGACGAAGGGCGAGCCGTCCTTGCGGAAGTTGATCAGCGTCGTGCGGACATTGACCTGACGATCATTGGCCAGAAATTCGCGGATCCGGTCGCGCGCCTCGCGATTGTCGGCATGGCGTTGCAGCATCCGGCAATTCTCGCCGATCACCTCTTCGCTGGTATAGCCGGTCAGTTCGCGAAACCCGTGATTGATGAAGATCAACGGATTGTCGTCGCGCGCATCGGCCAGTGCCAGGGCAATCGGGGACTGGTCCAGATACGCGGCCAGTTGGGTCGGAATGTCGAGATTGTGCAGCAAAACTGGCTCCCTGACGCGCATTCGCATGGCGCCTGTCCCATCGCAAGGGCCGTGAACGCGGCCGGCCCCGAAAAAAGACACATGGATAAACTTTCCGGATCGGAAATCCGTTCCCGATCCGAAACGACATCATCCCGTCGTCTTGGCGGGGGATGCGGGGGCCGTGCCGACCGATGTTTCACCCAGCCAGGATCGACGGAACTGGACTTGCGCGGGCGTCAGGGTCCGGCCGAGCGTCTCGTCGGGCACGATCTGCATCGTGGGATCGGTGCCGAGCGTCAGCATCGCGTGACGCTCGGCACCGCGTTGGCGATAGACGATGGGCAGGCGGTCGCCCGGCGCATGGGCGGCGAGCAGGGCGGTCCATGCCCCGGCATCGGCCAGCGGCTTGCCGTCGAGGCTGACGATCCGGTCGCCCTTGTCGAGCCCGGCGTCATAAAGTGGCGTGCCGGGCGCGGTGCTGCTGGCCAGGGTCAGGCCGTCTTCCCCCGCGACCGGCGTCGCGCCCGCCCAGGCGGCGTCGGCATGGGCCGGGCGCAGGGTCAGTCCGGCCTGCGCCAGAAGCGGCGCGAAGTCGGGCAGCCCGCTGGCCGTCACGCTGCGCGCGAAGAAGCGGTCGGCAAAGCCCTGGTCGCCGGTCACCTGCGCCAGCGCCTGGCGGAGATCGTCGGGGCGATAGGGACGCTCGTTCCGGCCGTGGTTCCGCCAGAGCTGGCGCATGTAATCGTCCAGCGTCAGCCGCGGAAAGGCCTGGCGCAGCTCCAGGTCGAGCGCGAGCGCGATGACCGCGCCGTAAGGGTAATAGGAAACGAAGATATTGGGATTGGTCGGATCGATCGACTGCGCCGCATCGACGAAGGGCGCGCGCAGGCTCATCTCCTGCGGTCCGCCATAGCGGCGCGCGGGGGTGTTGAGCAGGCCGTTCAGTGTTCCTGACAATTGCCGGATATAATCCGCCAGCGGCATCTCGCCCGCGCGCAGCACCGCCAACGGGCCGTAATATTGGGTGAAGCCCTCCGCCAGCCAGAGCGACGGCGTGGCGTTGGCGCGAGTGAAGTCGAACGGCTCCAGTTCGGCGGGACGGATGCGCTCGACATTCCAGGCGTGGAAGAATTCGTGGCTGAGCGTCTGGATCTGCTGGAAATTCGCGGCCGCCAGCGAGCGGGGCATGCTGATGACGGTCGAGTTGCGATGCTCCATCCCGTCGCCGCTGATCTGCGGCATATAGTCGGCCAGGAAGGTATAGGTGCCATAGTCGAAGGGCGGCGGCGCGCCGAAGATCGCGATCTGCTGCGCGACGACCTTCTTGGCCATGGCGGCGAAGCGGTCGACATCGGCGGCGCTGCCGTCATGATGCACGGTCAGCCGGATGGTATAGCGCTTGGCCCCGTCCGCCACCGTCCAGCTGCGGACGTCATGCGCCGACAGCTCGACCGGGCTGTCCATGAAATATTGCAGGTCGCGCGCGGTGAAGACGGCCGGGTCGTCGGTCGGGGCGAGCTGGGTCGCGATCTTCCAGTCGGGCCGGGGGTGGAAACGGACGCGGATCGGGCGGTCGTCCTGTCCGGTTGCCCAGAGGAAGGTCGCGGGGATGTTCAGCCGGGCATGGGTCGGATCGATCTGCGCATAGGTGCCGTCGCCGCGATCGCCGAACAGCGTGTAGCGGACGGTGACCGTCCCGTCATGCCCCGCCACCGTCCAGCCATAGGGATCGGTGCGCGTCACGGTCAGCGGGCGGCCCGCGCCGTCGGTGGCGGATACCGCATAGACGTTCTTGGCGAATTCGTGGAGCGCGTAGCGGCCGGGCGAGGACCGCGCCATCTGGAAGCGGACGGGGGCGCTGTCCAGACCGCGATAGGTGACGCTGACCTGCGCCTCGTGATGCTCGGGGTGGGGGAAGGCGATGTCATAGTCGGCCGGCGCGCGCGTCGCGGTCGTCGCAGCCGTGTCGCGCGCCCGGGCCGTGGCCGGTGCCAGTCCGCCCAGCGCCAGCGCGATCGTCGCGGCCATCGTTACGTTGCGCATATATCCCCCTGCAAAGCGTCGAGAAACCCGATCTAGGCGCTACGGGGCGACGGGGTCCATCGCTTTTCCGAACCCGCATGGCGAGGGGGGCAGGGCGGGGGCGGGGGCGGGTGGCATATCCCCGTCCGGGGCAGGCATCGCTGCCCGCCCGCATCGTTCGTCCATCTTCCAGGGGAAACTGGAGGCGCGACCGGGAATCGAACCCGGGTGCAAGGATTTGCAGTCCTCTGCGTCACCACTCCGCCATCGCGCCTCGATGCGGTGAGGCGCGCCCTTTGCGCAGCTTTTGGGGCGGCGTCAACCGCTCATTCATCCAAATGTCGCATTCTTGGCAAAACCCGCTAGGTCATGACCCCGCTTGATCGCGTACTCCGCTTGGCGAGGGCGGGCCCGCGCGATAGAAGCGGCAGGATTGATTTAGTGTATTGCACGGCTAAAACGGTTGTGCGACAGGGATGGGCCATGATGACGATCAGCAATGATTCCTCGAATTTCGACGCGATGCGCCACGCGATGGTGGTGAGCCAGCTGCGTACCACGGCGGTCAGCGACCAGCGCGTCGTCGCCGCGATGGCCCGCGTGCCGCGCGAAACCTTCGTGCCCGAGGCGCTTCGTCCCGTGGCTTACCGCGACGGGACGCTCGATCTGGGCCAGGGGCGCGCGATCAACCTGCCGATGGCGACCGGCCGCCTACTGACCGAGGCCTATCTGGAGGCGGGCGACCGCGTGCTGCTGATCGGCGCGGCGACCGGCTATACCGCCACGCTGCTGGCCGAGATCGTGGCCGAGGTGGTCGCGGTCGAGGAACAGGGTGATCTGGTCGCCGCCGCGCGCACCGCGCTGGCCGGGCAGGGCAAGGTCACGCTGGTCGAGGGCCCGCTCAAGGCCGGTCATGCCGCCGGTGCGCCCTATGACGTGCTGATCGTCGATGGCGCGGTCGAGGAACTGCCCGCCGCCCTGGTCGAGCAGGTCAAGGTCGATGGCCGCATCGTCACGGGCCTGGTCGAAAACGGCGTCACCCGGCTGGCCAGCGGCCGCCGGACCGAGGGCGGCCACGGCGTGCGCCCCTTCGCCGATGCCGAATGCACCATCCTGCCGGGCTTTGCCCGTCCCCGCGCCTTCCAATTCTGAGTGTCTATGCGCCCGTATCTTAACCTTGGCCTGACCTCTGGTGTCCTGATCGGGGCGGCGCTGCTCGGCGGCACCGCTTCGGCGGAGACGTTGCGCGAGGCGATGCTACGGGCGTATCAAAGCAATCCGACGATCACCGGCCAGCGCGCGGCGCAGCGTGCGACGGATGAGAATGTCCCGATCGCACGGGCCAGCGGGCTGCCCTCGCTCCAGTCGACCGGGCAGATCACCGACAATATCGTGGTCGCCAACAACAACTTTCTGAACCCCGAACGAACGGCGACCGGCGCGGTACAGCTGTCGGTGCCGCTCTATCAGGGCGGGGCGGTCAAGAATGCGGTGCGTGCGGCCGAGACGCGGGTGGATGCGGGCCGGGCGCAGCTGCGCGGGGTAGAGGCCAATCTGTTCACCAATGTGGTGGGCGCCTATATGAACGTCATCCGGGACGAGGCGATCGTCAACCTCAACACCCGGAACGTCAACGTGCTGGAAACGAACCTGCGCGCCTCGCGCGACCGGTTCCAGGTCGGCGACCTGACCCGCACCGACGTCGCCCAGTCCGAGGCGCGTCTGGCGCAGGCCCGCGCGCAGCTGCAATCGGCGCAGGCCAATCTGATCTCCAGCCGCGAGAATTACATCAACATCGTCGGGGTCGAGCCGGTGGGGCTGGAACAGCCGCCCGCGCTGCCCAGCCTGCCCGCCTCGCCCAATGCGGCAGTCGGCATCGCGCTCGACCAGAATCCGCAGCTGATCGCGGCGCGTCGCAGCGCGGACGCCACCCGCTATGACATCGACGTCGCGCGCGCCAACCGGCTGCCCCGCGTGTCGGCGGTGTCGAGCGGCAACTACTTCAACTATCTGGGCTCGCTGAACGTCGCCACCGTGCCGTCCTCGGGCGTCAACGCGACGGTCGGCCTGCAACTGTCGATGCCTTTGTTCCAGGGCGGCCGCCCGGCGGCGCAGGTCCGCCAGGCCGAGGCGCTGCGCGGACAGGCGCTGGAGAATGCGACCGCGACCGAGCGGCAGGTCGTCGCGCAGGTCCGCTCCGCCTATGCCGTGTGGCAATCCTCGCAGGAGGTGATCCTGTCGGCCGAATCGGCGGTGCGCGCCAACTCGCTGTCGCTGGAGGGCGTGCGCGCCGAGAACAGCGTCGGCACCCGCACAGTGCTCGACATCCTGAACGCCGAGCAGGAACTGCTGAACAGCCAGGTGACGCTCGTCACCGCGCGCCGCGATGCCTATGTCGCCGGTTTCGCGCTGATCGCCGCGATGGGCAATGCCGAGGCGCGCGACCTGGGGCTGGACGGCGGGGCGCTCTACGACCCGGTCGCCAACTACAAGCGGGTGCGCAACAAGATCAACGACTGGGGCGGCGATGGCGAGCCCGCGCCGGTGGCCTCGACCACCGCCGGAACGCCCGCGCAGACGGCGGTCATCACCCGTCCGCTCGACCCCGACGTCAACGCCCCTGTTGACAGAAGCCCCGCATTAACCACAGGTGCATCGGCACCAAGCCGGCAATAAGGTCGGCTGCGGCCTTTGGGGGCCTTGGGGGGCTGAAATGGGGTTTGCGGTCATGGGTGATATCAGCGCCGAACCGTCGATGGAGGAGATCCTCTCCTCGATCAAACGCATCATCGCCGAAGAAGGGGAGGCCCCGACGCGTCAGCGTCGCCCTGCGCGCCCCGTGCCGTCACCGGCCGTCGAGGAGGATTCGCCCGAGGTCCTCGAGCTCAGCGACCCGATGCCGCTGCGCATGAAGGTGGAGGCCGCCGCCGCGCGCGCCGCCGAATCGACGTTGCGCGCCGAACTCGCCCCCCGTCCCGCGCCCGAACCGGCGGCGGCGAAGCCCGAGCCGGTCGCCCCGGCCCCCGTTCCCGCACCCGCAGCCCCCGTGGCGGCACAGAACGGGATCGAGGCGGATGACGGCGAGGAAGCGATCGTCAGCCCTCGCGCGGCGGAGGCCAGCCGTGGTTCCCTGGAGGCGCTCAGCCGTATGATGGTCAAGCCCGAACCGAGCAGCGACGGCACCCTCGAGGGGCTGGTCCGCGATATGCTGCGCCCGATGCTGCGCGACTGGCTCGACGCGAACCTGCCCGAGATGGTCGAGGCGATGGTTGCGCGCGAGATTGCCCGGATCACCCGCGAAGGGCGCTGAGCCGCGCAATTCCCGTCGATTTCCGCCCGTGCCGTTGCGCGGGCGGAACCCGCGTGACCTGACCGGGTTCGATGCGCATGGCCCCGAGAGACGAGACGCCCGAGATGGAAAAATCGCCGCGCTCGCTCGTGTCCTCACCCCCCATCTCGGACGCGCGACAGCCGCATTCGGGCCAGTCGGACATTTTCTTCGCGGCGGTCAAGACGACGCGCATGCCGATGATCGTCACCGATCCGCGCCAGCCCGACAACCCGATTGTCTTCTGCAACGAAGCCTTCAGCTTCATGACCGGCTATTCCGAGCATGAGATCCTCGGCACCAATTGTCGTTTCCTGCAGGGGCCGGAAACCGACCGCGACGTGGTGGCGCAGGTCCGTGCGGCGGTCGAACGCCGCGACGAGATCGCGGTCGAACTGCTGAATTATCGCAAGAACGGCTCGACCTTCTGGAACGCGCTGTTCGTCTCGCCGGTCTATGACGATGCGGGCGAGCTGGTCTATTTCTTCAGCAGCCAGCTCGACATCTCGCGCCGCCGCGAGGCCGAGGATGCCTTGCACGAGGCGCAGAAGATGGAAGCGGTCGGCAAGCTGACCGGCGGCATCGCGCACGACTTCAACAATCTGCTGCAAGTCATTCTGGGCTATGCCGATATTCTGGAAGCCCGCGTCGATCAGGGCGACCGCAGCGGGCGGCGCGCGGTCGAGGCGATCGCGGCGGCGGCGGCACGCGGCGCGACGCTGACCCAGCAGCTGCTCGCCTTTGCCCGTAAGCAGGAGCTGCGCGACCGGCTGCTCAACTTCAACCAGTTGATCGAGGATTTCCGGCCGATCATCAACCGCACGGCGGGCGAGGGGCTGGCGGTCCGCCAGAAGTTGGAGGAAAATCTCTGGAACTGCCGGATCGATCCGGTCCAGGCGGAAATGGCGCTGATCAACATCGTGACCAATGCGCGCGAGGCGATCGCGCGCAACCAGGGTCATGGCGAGATCATGCTGTCCACCCGCAACATGATCCAGTCCGCCGACCAGCCCGAGGGACCGGCCAATCTGGAACCCGGCGAATATGTCATGGTCCGCATCGGCGACAATGGCCCCGGCATCGATCCGGCCATCGCCGACAAGGTGTTCGATCCCTTCTTCACCACCAAGGAAATGGGGAAGGGGGCCGGGTTGGGCCTGGCGATGGTCTATGGCTTCATGCGCCAATCGGGTGGGCTGGCCTCGGTGGAGGCGGGCGAGGAGGGCGGCGCGGTGCTGTCGCTCTATTTCCCGCGCGCGGCGGGCGTGACCGAGCGGCGGCCCTCGCCGACCCAGCCCGCGCGCAGCGGCGGGGTCGAGCGCATCCTGATGGTCGAGGATCAGGAGGATGTCGGCGATCTGGGCAAGTCGATGCTCGAGGATCTCGGCTATGACGTGGTCCTGACCCGCAGCGCGCGCGAGGCGCTCGACCATCTGGCCGAGGACAGCGACTTCTCGCTGCTGTTCACCGATATCCTCATGCCCGGCGGGATGAACGGGGTGGCGTTGGCGCAGGCGGTGCGGCGCGATTATCCGCGCCTGTCAGTGCTCTTGACCACGGGTTTCGCCGACGAAGCGATCGATGAGGGCGCGCGCTCTTACGAGCTGATCCGCAAGCCCTATCGCCGCGCTGAACTCAACGAGCGGATTCGCGCCGTGCTCGACCGGCCGGGTGCGCGGACCTGATAGCATCTGGCGTCCCAGCCTCAGGCTGATTAAGGCAGCGTCATGACTGAGCTGCCCAAGACGTTCGACCCCGCCGCAATCGAAGCCCGCTGGTATGGCCATTGGGAGGAAAAGGGCCTGTTCCGCCCCGACCGCCCGAATGCCGAGCCCTGGACGATCGTCAACCCGCCGCCCAACGTCACCGGCAACCTGCATATCGGCCATGCGCTCGACAACACGCTGCAGGACATTCTCGTCCGCCATGCCCGGTTGAAGGGCAAGGATGCGCTGTGGGTGGTCGGCACCGACCATGCGGGCATCGCGACCCAGATGGTGGTCGAGCGCCAGATGAACGCGAAGGGGCAGAAGCGCACCGACTTCACCCGCGAACAGTTCCTCGAAAAGGTCTGGACGTGGAAGGCGGAGAGCGGCGGCCAGATCACCGGTCAGCTGCGCCGCCTGGGCTGCTCGATGGACTGGGCCAATGAGCGCTTCACCATGGACGAGGGCTTCAGCAAGGCGGTGCTGAAGGTGTTCGTCGACCTGTACCGTCAGGGCCTGCTCTACCGCGACAAAAGGCTGGTCAATTGGGACGCCGGGCTCGGCACCGCGATCAGCGACCTGGAGGTCGAGACGCGCGAAGTGAAGGGCAGCTTCTGGCGCCTGCGCTATCCGCTCGCCGACGGTTCGGGCTTTATCGAGGTCGCGACGACCCGGCCGGAGACGATGCTCGCCGACATGGCGGTCGCGGTGCACCCGGACGATGCGCGCTATACCGCGCTGATCGGCAAGCAGGTCCGCCTGCCCATCACCGGCCGCCTGATCCCGATCGTTGCGGACGAACATGCCGACCCCGAACTGGGATCGGGCGCGGTCAAGATCACGCCGGGCCATGACTTCAACGATTTTGAGGTCGGCCGCCGCGCCGGTATCGAAGCGCGCGACATGCTCAACATGCTCGATGCCAAGGCGTGCATCGTCCAGACGTCGGATGGCCTGATCCCCGACGCGTTCCTGGGCCTGTCGACCGCCGAGGCGCGCAAGGCCGTGGTCGCGCGGCTGAAGGACGAGGGCGTCCTGATCCCGCATATCGACAAGGACGGCGAGGAGCATGACGCCGAGCCGCGCACGATCCAGACCCCGTTCGGCGACCGCTCCGGCGTGGTGATCGAGCCGTGGCTGACCGACCAATGGTATGTCGATGCCAAGACGCTGGCCCAGCCCGCGATCCAGGCGGTGCGCGGCGGTGATATCAAGATCGTGCCCCAGGCGTGGGAGAAGACCTTCTTCAACTGGATGGAGAATATCCAGCCCTGGTGCGTCAGCCGCCAGCTCTGGTGGGGCCATCAGATCCCGGCCTGGTTCGCCGAGGATGGCCGCGTGTTCGTCGCCGAGAGCGAGGAAGAGGCGCAGGCGGAAGCGGGGGAGGGCGTTACCCTGACCCGCGACCCGGACGTGCTCGACACCTGGTTCTCCTCCGCGCTCTGGCCCTTCGCGACGCTCGGCTGGCCCGATAATGGCGACAAGACGCTGGCGGGGCGTTACCCGAACGACGTCCTGATCTCCGGCTTCGACATCCTGTTCTTCTGGGACGCGCGGATGATGATGCAGGGCCTGCACTTCATGGAAGATGTGCCCTTCAAGACCCTGTATCTGCACGGTCTTGTCCGTGCCGCCGACGGCTCGAAAATGTCGAAGTCGAAGGGTAACACGGTCGATCCGCTGGGCCTGATCGACCAGTACGGCGCCGACGCGCTGCGCTTCTTCATGGCGGCGATGGAGAGCCAGGGCCGCGACATCAAGATGGATGAACGCCGCGTCGAAGGCTATCGCAACTTCGCGACCAAGCTGTGGAATGCGGCGCGCTTCGCCCAGGCCAACGGCATCGGTGCGTCGGCGACGCTGGAGGCACCGAACGCCACGCTGGCGGTCAACAAGTGGATCATCGCCGAGACGGTGAAGACCGTGCAGGCGGTCGACCTTGCGCTGGCCGATTACCGTTTCGACGGCGCGGCGAACGCGATCTACCAGTTCGTCTGGAGCCGCTTCTGCGACTGGTATCTCGAACTCATCAAGCCGGTGCTTCAGGGCGGCGAAGCGGGCGGCGAGGAAACCCGCGCGGTCGCGGGCTGGGTGCTCGACCAGATCCTGGTCCTGCTCCACCCCTTCATGCCGTTCATCACCGAGGAATTGTGGCACGCCATGGGCGCGCGCGATCACGACCTGATCGTCGCGCACTGGCCGATGGCCGATGCCCGCGCGCTCGACCCCGAGGCGGAGCGCGAGATCGACTGGCTGATCCGTCTGGTCAGCGAGATCCGCGCCGCGCGGACCGAACTGAACGTGCCGCCGGGCGCGCGCCTGCCGATGCATGTCCGCGATGCGAATGAGGCGACGACGGCACGGTTGATCCGTCAGGCCTCGGCGCTGGCGCGCCTCGCGCGCGTCGACGCGGCCGATGGCGAGGTGTCGGGTGGTGCGGCGCAGGTGGTGGTGGACGAAGCGACCTTCGTCCTGCCGCTGGAAGGGGTGATCGATCTCGACGCCGAACGCCAGCGGCTGACCAAGGCGATCGCAGCGGTCGAAAAGGAACGCGACGCGCTGGGCGGCCGGCTGAGCAATGCCAGCTTCGTCGAACGCGCCAAGCCAGAAGCGGTCGAAAAGGCCCGCGCCGACCATGCCGACAAGATGGCCGAGGCCGCCCGGTTGCACGCCGCCCTGGGCCGGCTGGGCTGACCCCTGAAATCCTCCCCATGCGCAGCATGGGGAGGGGGACCGCGCCCGCAGGGCGTGGTGGAGGGGCAAGGCGCCTCCGTCTCGCTGCTCCGCTGACGCGACGATCTCCCTCCCCAGGCATGACCTGGGGAGGATCGGCTCCTACCCCTGTTCCCCCAATCGTCGCAGCCGCCGAATGCGCGGTTCGCGTTGCAGCTGTGCCTCGCGCCGGATGACCTGGCGCAGTTCGTCGCGCTTTTCATGGATCGATGCGATCACCGGCCCCATCGCGACGCCCAGATCGACCAGCACCGCCTCCGACAATTGCAGCGAGCTTTCCAGCGTTTCGGGCACCGCCTCGCTGACGCCCGCGCGGTAGAGTTCGGTGGCATGCGCCATGTCGCGCGCACGGGCGATGATCGGCAGGTCGGGCGCCGCCTCGCGGATGCGCCGTGCCAGCCGCACCGTCAGCACGGGGTCGTCCATCGTCAGGATCAGCGCGCGGGCGGCGGGCAGGTTGAGCCGGTCGACCAGCTCCGCCCGCGCGACATCGCCGAACAGCACCGGATAGCCTGCACGGCGGGCGTCGCTGACCGAATCGATATCGGCCTCGACCGCGACATAGGATTGGCCGTGCACGGTCAGCATGTCGGCGATCATCTTGCCGACGCGGCCAAAGCCGATGATGACGGTCCGGCCGCCATCATGTTCCAGTTCGGGCGGGGCGGGGCCATCGGTGCTGCGCGCCTCGATCCGGCGGGAGATCACGCGACCCGCTTTCGCGAGCAGCGGCGTGATGGTCAGGCCGATCGCGGTCACGGTCTGCCAGAAGGCGGCGGTCGAGGGCAGGATTAACTGTGCCTGTGCCGCAGTGCCCAGCACGATCAGCGTGGTTTCGGACGGGCTGCCCATAAGCAGCCCGGTCTCCGCCGCGACCCCGCGCCGCGCATGGGCGACGCGCAGCAGCAGATAGGTGACGATCGCCTTCACCGCGACGACCCCGATCACCGCGAGCAGCAGCGTGTCCCAGTTCCGGGCGATCAGCCGCAGGTCCAGGCTCATGCCGACGGTGATCAGGAACACGCCCAGCGCCAGCCCCTTGAAGGGGGCGGTCATCACCTCGACCTCCGAATGATATTCGGTCTCGGCGATCAGCAGTCCGGCGAGCAGCGCGCCGACGATCGGCGAAAGGCCGGCGGCGGTCGTCGCGACGCTCGCGACGATGACGACGAGCAGCGAGGCGGCCAGGAACAGCTCGGGGCTCTTGGTCCGCGCGGCCTGGGCGAACAGGCGCGGCAGGACGAACTTGCCGCCCAGATACATCGCCACCACGGTCAGTCCGCCGCGCAGCGCCACGCCCGCAATCCCGACCCAACCCTCGTCGCTCGCGGTCGGTGCCATGGCGCCCAGTGCGAAGATGATCGGCACGAGCGCCAGATCCTCGAACAACAGCATCGCGAACGCCCCGCGACCGACCGGGCTGGTCGTGCCGACCAGCGGCAACACCAAGGCGGTCGAGGAAAGCGTCAGCGCCAACCCCAGCCCGATCGCCCCGGCCCAGCCCTGTCCCAGCAGGTTCAACGCCGTCCCGATCAGCACCGCCGATCCGAGCAACTCGGCCACCCCGGTTCCGAAGACCAGTCGTCGCATCGCCCAAAGCCTGCGAAAAGACAGCTCCAAGCCTATGGAAAACAGCAATAATATGATGCCGAACTCGGCAAAGGGCTCGATCGATTCCGGGTTGGAGATGGTCAGATAATAGAGCCACGGTGCTTGGGGCACGAGCGATCCCAACCCGGCGGGGCCGACCAGCAGGCCGACCAAGATGAAGCCGATGACCGGGCTGACCCGAAAACGGGCGAAGGCCGGGATGACGATCCCCGCCGACCCGAGGATGACGAGCGCGTCGGAGAAACCCTGATTGTCGAGCCGTAATGCCATGACGGCAACCTAACCCGGCTTGGTCGCGCTTGTCAGGTCGTTAATCGGGCGAAACGGTGATGGGACGATCGGTCCACTGACGGCGGGCGTCTCCCGAGGCTAGGGGGCGGCGA
The DNA here is from genome assembly GCF_042867205.1 of Sphingomonas sp. NCPPB 2930. Lineage (NCBI taxonomy): Bacteria > Pseudomonadati > Pseudomonadota > Alphaproteobacteria > Sphingomonadales > Sphingomonadaceae > Sphingomonas > Sphingomonas sp. NCPPB 2930. The sequence goes on from NZ_JBHZQU010000006.1 coordinate 51,210, forward strand.
TGACCAAGGCCTTTCGTTTCGCTTTCCTGCCCCTTTTGCCGATGCTTGCCCTGACGGGATGTGGGGACGGCGACCGTGAGGCGCGGCTGAAAGCGGCGGGTCCGAACCCGTCGCTCGATGCGCTGATGCGGGTGGCCAATGCCGATGCGGGGGCGAAGACGTTCGGACAGTGCCTGGCCTGCCACACGATCGGCAAGGGCGAACTCGATCGCGGCGGGCCCAATCTCCACGGCATCATGGGCAAGCCGGTGGCGGGCGGCAGCGAACGCTTCGGCTATACCGCGGCGCTGATGGGGGTCGGTGGGCGCTGGGACCGGGCGACGATGGACCGCTGGCTCACCTCGCCGCAACGCTTTGCGCCAGGGACCAGAATGACCTTTGCGGGCCTGCCCGATCCGCTCGCGCGGGCGGATGTGATTGCCTATCTCGAGCTGGAAGGGCGGGAGTAACGGACTGCCTGAGCGGCGAGGGCCGGGCGTGCGCTTCGACTTGGCTCGGCGTGAACGGATGTTCCGTCAAGCGGACATTCGGTGATATCCCCATTGTTCAGCCCGAGCCGCTTGGCTGGCCACTCGGAATAGAATTCGGGGCGAAGATCCTGTGACGTTGTTCGCGCAGAGGCGCGGAGGGCGCAGAGAAGGTTTTGCTTTCGCCCTCCACTCCGGCCTGCGTCCGGGTGGTAGGAGGTTCGTAGGGGGGCTTCTTCTCAGCGTCCTCTGCGCCTCTGCGCGAAACAGGATTATTTCTTCGGTCTTCGACTTCACGCGGCTGGGGCGGAACGAAAAAGGGCCCGAAGACGATGTCTCCGAGCCCCTTCCTCGCAACAACAGGCGGCAGGATTACTGCCAGCTGCCCATTTCGGTTTCGAGGTTGACGCGGATCGCCTCGAAGAACTGCTCGGTGGTCATCCAGGGCTGGTCCGGGCCGATCAGGATGGCGAGGTCCTTGGTCATCTGGCCGTTCTCGACGGTCTTGATGCAGACCTTTTCCAGCGTCTCGGCGAAGCGGACGACGTCGGGGGTGTTGTCGAACTTGCCGCGATACTTCAGGCCGCCGGTCCAGGCGAAGATCGACGCGATCGGGTTGGTCGAGGTCGCCTTGCCCTGCTGGTGCTGGCGATAGTGACGGGTCACGGTGCCGTGCGCCGCTTCCGCCTCGATCGTCTTGCCGTCCGGGGTCATCAGCACCGAGGTCATCAGGCCCAGCGAGCCGAAGCCCTGCGCCACCTGGTCCGACTGCACGTCGCCGTCATAGTTCTTGCAGGCCCAGACGAACTCGCCATGCCACTTCAGCGCCGAGGCGACCATGTCGTCGATCAGGCGGTGCTGATATTCGATGCCCGCCGTCTTGAACTGGTCGGCGAACTCGGTCTCGTACACCTCCTGGAAGATGTCCTTGAAGCGGCCGTCATAGGCCTTCAGGATGGTGTTCTTGGTCGACAGATAGACCGGCCAGCCGCGACCCAGGCCATAGTTCATCGAGGCGCGCGCGAAGTCGCGGATCGATTCGTCCAGATTGTACATGCCCATGGCGACGCCCGAGCTGGGGAAGTTGAACACCTCCTCCTCGATCGTCTCGCCATTCTCGCCTTCCCACTTCATGGTCAGCTTGCCCTTGCCGGGCACCTTGAAGTCGGTCGCCTTATACTGGTCGCCGAAGGCGTGACGGCCGACGACGATCGGGTGGGTCCAGCCGGGGATCAGGCGGGGAACGTTCTTGATGACGATCGGCTCGCGGAAGACGACGCCGCCCAGGATGTTGCGGATCGTGCCGTTGGGCGACTTCCACATCTTCTTCAGGCCGAATTCCTCGACGCGCTGCTCGTCGGGGGTGATGGTCGCGCACTTGATCGCGACGCCGTACTTCTGCGTCGCATGGGCGCTGTCGATCGTCACCTGGTCGCTGGTGGCGTCGCGATTCTGCACCGACAGGTCGTAATAGGCCAGTTCGATGTCGAGATACGGCTTGATCAGGCGTTCGCGAATCCACTCCCAGATGATCCGGGTCATTTCGTCGCCGTCGATCTCCACGACGGGCGTGTTCACCTTGATCTTCGCCATATGCGCATCCTTAGATTTGGCAGGTTTGGCAACGCGTCTAGGGGAGGGGGCGCGGCGGATCAACCACCCTGCGCGATCCGCGAAAGGACCGGGGCGAACCGAAAAGATTGTGCGATGGCCGGTGGACAGGTAGACAGGCCCGATGCCTTCGCTTGAAAAGCCTCCCATCGCCACCACCACGGTCAAGTGGCGTTTCCCCGCCGTCCATCCCGAAGGGCGCAAATATGTGCTGATCGGGGCGGGCCTGACCCTGCTCGCCACGCTGATCACCAAGGTGCTGTTCTGGCCGTTCGTCGGCCTGTGCATCTGGATCGCCGCGTTCTTCCGCGATCCCGTCCGGACCACGCCGCAGGGCGACGACCTGATCGTCGCGCCCGCCGATGGCTTGGTCACCATGATCCAGCGCGTCGCGATCCCGCGCGAGCTGGTCGGCGAACTGGGCGAGGCGCCGCTGGTTCGCGTGTCGATCTTCATGTCGGTGTTCGACGTGCACATCAACCGCACGCCGATCGCGGGCGTCATCCGCCAGGTCGTCTATATCTCGGGCAAGTTCCTCAACGCCGACCTCGACAAGGCGTCGGACGAGAATGAGCGCCAGCATTTCGTGGTCGAGGGGCGGGATGGTCGCAAGATCGGTTTCACCCAGATCGCGGGCCTCGTCGCGCGGCGCATCGTCGGCTTCGTGAAGCCCGGAGACATGGTCGCCGCCGGACAGCGGGTCGGCCTGATCCGGTTCGGCAGCCGGGTCGACGTGTATCTGCCCGACGACGTCACGCCGCAGGTCTGCCTGGGCCAGCGGTCGGTCGCGGGCGAGACGGTGCTGGGGCGTGTCGGCGGCAAGCCGATGAGCGGCATCGCGCAATAACCGATCCGATGGCCATCTCCCCCCGCTTCGCCCGTCGAGGCCCGCCGCGCGGCCTGCCGCTCCGGGCCATCGCGCCCAATGCCGTCACCGCGCTGGCGCTCTGCTCCGGCCTGACCGGCGTGAAGTTCGCCATTGCGGGGTCGTGGGAAGCGGCGGTCACGATGATCATGGTCGCGGCGGCGCTCGACGGCCTGGACGGGCGGATCGCGCGGCTGCTGCGCGGGGAGAGTCGGTTCGGCGCCGAGCTGGACTCGCTCTCGGACGCGATTTCGTTCGGTGTCGCGCCTGCGCTCATCCTCTATCTCTGGTCGCTGCAAAGCCTGCCTCGCATCGGCTGGATCTGCGCGCTGCTCCAGGCGGTCTTCTGTGCGCTTCGCCTGGCGCGGTTCAATTCCCAACTTGATGTGATCGACCAGCCGCGCAAGACGGCGGGTTTCTTCACCGGCGTTCCCGCACCCGCCGGAGCGGGGCTGGCGATGCTGCCTCTCTATCTCTGGTTCTGGACCGGCGAGCCGATCTTCGCCTCGCCATTCCTCGTCGCGCCATGGGTGGCCTTTGTCGCCCTGCTGATGGTGTCGAGCATCGCTACCCTGTCATGGACCTCGTTCCGGTTGCGGCGTCATATCAGGTTCGAGGCACTGGCCATCATCGTCCTGGTCGGCGTGGCGCTGATCTCCGCGCCTTGGCATGCCCTGACGGCGATATGCCTTGCCTATCTGGCGAGCATTCCCTTCACCATGCTCGCCTATGCCCGCATCAAGCGGCCGCGCGGCGGCGCACCAGCGAAGGGGCAGGCGAGTTCGCCGCCCAGCGCCTGACCGCGATCCGCCGCTCGGCCACCACCAGCGTGGCGAGCGGCGTGAAGGCCGGCTCGGCATGTCCGGTCGCCAGATGGAGAATACGCCGCCATTGGGGCGCAACCATCATGACGATGGTGCCGAGCGAGGCGACCAGCGCGCCCATGAAAACCAGAACACTCACCACGATCATCATGATGCCTGCCTCCTGCCGTTCCCATACGGTGCGGCCATTAACCGAACCGTAACCGTTGATTTTTTCGTCCGGTTCCGTCGCCATAGCGGCAACATCAGGGCGAGCCGTGCCAAATCCCCGATGTTGCGAATCCGTGATAAGGCGATCCGTCCCGTTTCCCTGTTGTGGTCATCTTATGTTCCATCGATGTTCCAGAGTCAATCGGCGGTGGAACAAAAGTGAACGCAAAGGGTGGCTTGCCAAGCGGTCGACCATCGTCTAAGGGCGCGCACCTCAACACCGCATGGGAAGCATCATATTTCGGTGCGCATGGGCTTTGCCCGCCGCGTCATCCGCTTCCCAGAGGACCAACCGGAAGGAATTATCTTATGGCGGCACCCGTCGTCACCATGCAGCAGCTGGTCGAGACCGGCGCGCACTTCGGCCACCAGACCCACCGCTGGAACCCGAAGATGAAGCCCTACATCTTTGGCGACCGCAACGGCGTCCACATCCTCGACCTGTCGCAGACTGTGCCGCTCTTCGCGCGCGCTCTGGAGTTCATCAGCTCGACCGTCGCTGGCGGTGGCAAGGTCCTGTTCGTCGGCACCAAGCGCCAGGCGCAGGAGCCGGTCGCCGAGGCCGCTCGCCGCGCGGGCCAGCACTTCGTCAACCATCGCTGGCTGGGCGGCATGCTCACCAACTGGAAGACGATCTCGAACTCGATCAAGCGCCTCAAGACCCTCGAGGAGCAGCTGTCGGGCGACACGCACGGCCTGACCAAGAAGGAAGTGCTGAACCTGACCCGCGAGCGCGACAAGCTCGAGCTGTCGCTGGGCGGCATCCGCGACATGGGCGGCATCCCGGACGTGATGTTCGTGATCGACGCCAACAAGGAAGAGCTGGCGATCAAGGAAGCCAACACGCTGGGCATCCCCGTCGTCGCGATCCTCGATTCGAACGTCTCGCCCGACGGCATCGCCTTCCCGGTTCCGGCGAATGACGACGCCAGCCGCGCGATCCGCCTGTACTGCGAAGCCGTTGCCATCGCCGCGACCCGTGGCGGTCACGAGCAGCAGCGCCGTGGCGGTGCGGACTTCGGCGCGATGGCCGAGCCGCCCGTCGAGGAAGCGCTGACCGTCGCCCCGGCGGACGTCGCCGAGCAGGCGGTCGAGGCCGAGCGCCAGATCGACGCGTAATGGCGTGAGAAAGCCCCGCGGTGCGGGCGGGGCGATCATCGACCGGATGGGGCAGCCCGTCGGTCGATGACATCGGCTTGACATGCAAGCCGTGCTAAGGGCCGCCTCCGATGGGGCGGCCCTACCCGCATCCCCCTTTTCAGACAGAGGAAATCAGACAATGGCCGATATCACCGCAGCGATGGTCAAGGACCTGCGCGAAAAGAGCGGCGCGGGCATGATGGACTGCAAGAAGGCGCTGGCCGAGGCGAATGGCGACATGGACGCCGCGCTGGACTGGCTGCGCACGAAGGGCCTGGCGGCCGCGCAGAAGAAGTCGAGCCGTACCGCAGCCGAGGGCCTGGTCGGCGTCGCCACCAGCGGCACCGTCGGCGCGGCCGTCGAAGTGAACTCGGAAACCGACTTCGTCGCCAAGAACGACCAGTTCCAGTCGTTCGTGAAGGACGTCACCGCGATCGCGCTGAAGTCGACCGACGATGTCGAGGCGCTGAAGAACGAAGCGATGCCGCAGGGCGGCACCGTCGCCGAAGTGCTGACCAACAACGTCGCGACCATCGGTGAGAACCAGTCGCTGCGTCGCGCCAAGCGCCTCGAAGTGTCGAAGGGCGCGGTCGTGTCCTATGTCCACAACCAGCAGGCGCCGGGCCTGGGCAAGATCGGCGTGCTCGTCGCGCTCGAATCGGACGCTTCGGACGAGGTCCTGCAGAAGCTGGGCAAGGACCTGGCCATGCACGTCGCGGCCGCCTTCCCCAAGGCGCTGAACGAGGAAGACCTGGACGAGGCCGAGATCGAGCGTGAGCGCGCGATCGCGACCGAAAAGGCCGCCGAATCGGGCAAGCCCGCCGACATCATCGCCAAGATGGTCGAGGGCGGCATCGCCAAGTACCGCAAGGAGCACGCGCTGGTCAGCCAGCTGTTCGTGATGGACGGCAAGACCAAGATCAGCGACGTGGTGGCCAAGGCCGCCAAGGACGCCGGTGCCGAGATCCAGCTGGTGGACTATGTCCGCTTCCAGCTGGGCGAGGGCATCGAGAAGGAAGCGTCGGACTTCGCCGCCGAAGTCGCCGCGGCCTCGGGCGTTCCGCAGAAGGCGTAACGATCCGCGCCGTCCCTTGACGGGACGGTGACGGCAAGGGGGAGCGGTCGCCGCGAGGTGGTCGCTCCCTTTGCGTTTGGGGGTGGGCGATCGCTCCCGAGGCTTCGTTCGCCTCGGGCGAAGTCGAAGGGCGCGGGGTCGGCGGAACTCCATGGGCTTCGACGTCGCGCCGCCTGAACGGGGCGGGGGCGAAAGGCCGAGTCGCTTTTGTGAGACACGGCAGGCCCACGAAAATCCCCGCGATCCGCCGCTCCACGGTTGCCCGCCGCCCGCCCGCCGCCTAAGGTCCGCGGCACTTTCACCATCAAGATCCGAGAAACGATGACCAGCCCGCGCTTCAAACGTATCCTATTGAAACTCTCGGGTGAGGTGCTGATGGGCGAGGGGGGGCTGTCCATCTCTCCCGAGATCACCGCGCGCGTGGCGCAGGAGATCGCCGACGTCCGCGCGCAGGGTTATGAACTGTGCATCGTGGTCGGTGGCGGCAACATCTTCCGCGGCCTGTCGGCGGCGGCCAAGGGGTTCGAACGCGCGACCGCGGACTATATGGGCATGTTGGCGACCGTCATGAACGCGCTGGCGGTGCAGAACGCGCTGGAGCAGATCGGCGTCGACACGCGCGTCCAGTCGGCCATTCCGATGGCCAGCGTCTGCGAACCCTTCATCCGTCGTCGCGCCGAGCGGCATCTGGAAAAGGGCCGGGTGGTGATCTTCGCGGCGGGCGTCGGATCGCCCTTCTTCACCACCGACAGCGGTGCCGCGCTGCGCGCCGCCGAGATGAAGTGCGACGCGCTGTTCAAGGGCACCAGCGTCGACGGCGTCTATGACGCCGATCCCAAGAAGGTGCCGACCGCCACCCGTTACGAAACCGTCAGCTATTCCAAGGTTCTGTCCGACGACCTGAAGGTCATGGACGCCTCGGCCATCGCGCTGTGCCGCGACAACAATATCCCGATCGTCGTCTTCAACATCCGCGAACATGGCAATTTCGGTGCCGTGCTCGCCGGTCAGGGTGTGTCGACGGTCGTTCAGAACGCAGGAGCTTAACCCATGCCAGCCTATGACAAGTCCGATCTCGAGCGCCGTATGCAGGGCGCGGTCGAATCGCTGAAGCACGACCTGAACGGTCTGCGCACCGGTCGTGCATCGACCGCCTTGCTCGATCCGGTGACGGTCGAGGTCTATGGCAGCCATATGCCGCTGAACCAGGTCGCGACCGTCTCGGCGCCCGAGCCGCGCATGCTGTCGGTGCAGGTGTGGGACAAGTCGAACGTGTCGTCGGTCGAAAAGGCGATCCGCTCGGCGGGTCTGGGCCTGAACCCGATCAATGACGGCCAGACTCTGCGCCTGCCGATCCCCGACCTGACCGAGGAGCGCCGCAAGGAGCTCGCCAAGCTGGCGAACAAATATGCCGAGGGCGCGCGCATCGCGGTACGCAATGTCCGCCGCGACGGCATGGACAGCCTGAAGACCGACGAGAAGAAGGGCGTCTTCGGCGAGGACGAGCGCAAGCGTCACGAGACCGAGGTCCAGAAGCTGACCGACGCCACCGTCGCCGAGCTGGATGCGGCGGCGGCGGCCAAGGAAAAGGAAATCCTGGGCAAGTGAGTCCTCCGGCCGCCTCGGCCCAGACGGCTCTGGGGTCGCTGGTGGCCGTGCCCGATACGGGTGCGGTCCCGCGTCACGTCGCGATCATCATGGACGGCAATGGCCGCTGGGCCAAACGCCGTCTGCTGCCCCGCTTCGCCGGACACAAGGCCGGGGTGGATGCCGTGCGCCGCATCGCGCGTGCGGCGCGGGCGATGGGGATCGAGGCGCTGACGCTCTACGCCTTTTCCTCGGAAAACTGGCGGCGGCCCGAAACCGAGATCAGCGACCTGATGGGGCTGCTCCGCATCTTCCTGCGCAAGGATCTGGCGGAGCTGGTGTCGGACAATGTCCGGCTGCGCGTGATCGGCGACTATCGCCGCTTCGCGCCCGATCTGGTCGCGATGATCGACGACGCCATTGCCCGGACCTCGGTCAATAGCGGGCCGGTCCTGGCCATCGCGCTGAACTATGGCGCGCAGGCCGAGCTGGTCGAGGCGACGAAGCGGCTGGCGATGAAGGTCGCGGCGGGCGAGATGACCGCCGACGGCATCACGCCCGAGGCGATCGAGGGCGAGTTGCAGACGAACGGCCTGCCGCCGCTCGACCTGGTCATCCGCACTTCGGGCGAACAGCGTCTGTCCAACTTCCTTTTGTGGCAGGCCGCCTATGCCGAGTTGATGTTCGTCGACACGCTCTGGCCCGATTTCGACGAGGCCGCGCTGGCCGATGCGGTGGCCGCCTTCGGACAACGGCACAGGCGTTTCGGCGGCCTGTGATCGATCGCGATTCCGAACCCGCGGCAAGGCCGGTCGAGCCCGCCGCCAAGCCCATGTCCAACCTGACCAAGCGGGTGTTGGCCAGCATCGTGATGATCGCGGTGGCCAGCCTGTGCCTGGCGCTGGGCGATCTGGCCTTCTGGCTGCTGGCGGTGGTCGTCGGCCTGTTCATGATGGCCGAATGGTCCGACTTGCTGAAGGTCGATGCCAAGCAGAAACGACTGGCCCAGTTCGCGCTGTCGGTGCCGCTGGCGATCATGGCGCCGGGACTGGCGGCCGGGCCGGGCTTTTTCGCGCTGGGCCTGATCGCGGCGACCTTCTTCTTCCTGACCATCGTGTCGCGGCGGCCTGCATTCGGGGCCGGTGCCTTCTATGTCGGCCTGCCGGTCTTCTCGCTGCTGGCGATCCGTCTGCATGACGACGGGCTGGCCCTGTCGCTGTGGACGATGGCGCTGGTCTGGGCCTGCGACAGCGGGGCGTTCTTCGTCGGGCGGCAGTTCGGCGGACCCAAGCTCGCGCCGAGCATCAGCCCGGCCAAGACCTGGTCGGGGCTGATCGGCGGCGTGGCGGCGGCGACGCTGCTGGCGGTGCTGATGCGCGCCTATCATGGCCTGCCTTTGCACCTCGTCATCGCGACCCCGGTGCTGGCGGTGCTGGCGCAGATCGGCGACCTGTTCGAAAGCGGGCTGAAGCGGCGGGCGGGAGTGAAGGACAGCGGCAATGTCCTGCCAGGCCATGGCGGCGTCATGGATCGGCTCGACGGCATCGTGCCTGTGGCCCCGATCGCGGCTCTCCTGATCTTTCTGCCGGACCTGTTCTGATGCGAAGCGTGACGATCCTCGGCGCGACCGGCTCGGTCGGCACCTCGACGCTGGACCTGATCGAGCGCGAGCCCGATCGCTACCGCGTCCGCGCGCTGACCGCCAATGGCGATGTCGCCAAGCTGGCGGCGGCGGCGAAGCGGACCGGAGCCGAGCTGGCGGTGGTCGCCGACGAACGCTGCCTGCCCGATCTGCGCGAGGCACTGGCGGGGACCGGGACGCGGGTGGCGGGCGGCCGCGCGGCGGTGATCGAGGCAGCGGCGAGCGGCGCGGACTGGACGATGGGGGCGATCGTCGGGTGCGCCGGGCTGGAGCCCGCCATGGCCGCGATCGCCAATGGCGGCACGGTGGTGCTGGCCAACAAGGAGCCGCTTGTCTCGGCGGGTGAGGTGGTGCTGGCGGCGGCCGCGAAGGCGGGGGCGACGCTGCTGCCCGCCGACAGCGAGCACAACGCCATCTACCAATGTTTCGACTTTGCGCGGCCCGAGCGGGTGCGCCGGATCGTCCTGACCGCCAGCGGCGGCCCGTTCCGCACCTGGACCACCGACGCCATGCGCCGCGTCACCCCCGAACAGGCGGTGGCGCATCCCAACTGGTCGATGGGCGCGAAGATTTCGGTCGATTCGGCGACGATGATGAACAAGGGGCTGGAGCTGATCGAGGCGGCCCGGCTGTTCCCGGTCCCCTCCGACCGGATCGAGATCGTGTTGCATCCCCAATCGGTGATCCATTCGGCGGTCGATTATGTCGACGGCTCGATGCTGGCGCAGCTGGGGCCGTCCGACATGCGGGTGCCGATCGCGCATTGCCTGGCCTGGCCGGACCGCATGCCGACGCCGATGGCGCCGCTCGACCTGGTCGCGCTGGGCCGGATGGACTTCGCCGCGCCCGACCCGGTGCGCTTTCCCGCGCTGCGACTGGCGCGTGCCGCGCTCGAGGCGGGCGGGGCTGCCCCGGCCATTCTGAATGCGGCCAATGAGGTCGCGGTCGCGGCTTTTCTTGCACGCCGCATCGGCTTCCTCGAAATTGCCGCAATCGTTGAGGATATTCTCCATCGCTACGACCCGGCCCCGCCGGAAACGCTCGACGCGGTGATCGCGATCGATGCGGAGACGCGGGAGCTGGCGGGCGAGCGCGTAGAGGATTGCGTCGTTTGATCGAAACCCCCGGCCTGTTGTTGACCATCCTGGCCTTTGTTCTCGCCATCGGTCCGCTCGTGTTCGTGCACGAGATGGGCCATTACCTCGCCGGGCGCTTGTTCGGGGTGAAGGCGGAAACCTTCGCGATCGGCTTCGGGCACGAGGTGTTCGGGCTGACCGACCGGCGCGGTACGCGGTGGAAGATCGGGTGGCTGCCGCTGGGCGGCTATGTGAAGTTCGCCGGTGACATGAACCCCGCCAGCCAGCCCGACGCGGCCTGGCTCTCGCTCCCGCCCGAGGAGCGCGCGCGGACGTTCCAGGCCAAGCCGGTATGGCAGCGCGCGATCATCGTCGCGGCGGGCCCCGCGATCAATTTCGTCGCGGCGATCCTGATCCTGGCGGGCTTTGCCTGTGCCTATGGCGAGGCGGTGATCCCGCCGGTGGTGGGTGAGGTCGTGACGGGAAGCGCCGCCGCCTCTTCGGCGCTGCGCCCCGGCGACCGGGTGACGGCGATCGACGGGCGCACCGTCACCGATTTCGCCGATATCGCGCGCTATGTGCAGATCCGCGCCGGACAGCGGGTGACGATCGAGGCGACGCGCGGCGGCGTGCCGTTCACGACCGACGTCACCGTCGGCACCGACGAGCAGCGCGATCGCTTCGGCAACCGCTATCGCATCGGCCGCCTGGGCGTGCGCGGCACCGGCACGGTCGATGTCCGCCCGGTCGGCCTTCTCCGCGCCCCCGTGGTGGCGGTGAAGCGCACCGGCGAGATCGTCCGCATGATGGTCGAGACGCTGGGGCAGGTGATTTCCGGCCGCCGCTCGGTCAAGGAACTGGGCGGGCCGGTGTCGATTGCCAAGGTGTCGGGCGAGCAGATGGCGCTGGGCCTCGACGCCTTTGTTTTCTTCGTGGCGCTGGTGTCCATCAATCTGGGGTTCATCAACCTCTTGCCAGTGCCGATGCTGGATGGCGGTCATCTTCTCTTCTATGCGATCGAAGCGGTGCGACGTCGCCCCCTGGAGCCGGCGGCCCAGGAATGGGCATTCCGTGGCGGTTTGGTCGCGATCCTGGCCCTGATGCTCTTCGTGACGTTCAACGATCTGGGCAATTTGGGGCTTTGGAAAAATATCGCTGGCTTGATCGGCTGACGTCGATGGGGCAGGGCGCGAGGACGACAGGGGTCGGTTCGACTTTTCTGGGGTGGGTTTGGTGACAGCAATGACGGGTATCAAGACTGTGCGCGCAGGCGCCTTATTGCTGGCGGGCACGATGCTGTCGGGCGTCCCCGTCATGGCGCAGGTCGCGCCCGCGACGCCCGCCGGGACGACGACACAGGCGGCGGCGCCCGCCGCGACGCCCGCGCCGCAGCGGATCATCAAGACGCTGCGGGTCGAGGGCGCGCAGCGGATCGAGCCCGAGACGGTGCTCTCCTATACCAAGCTGCGCGTGGGCATTCCCTATTCGGCCGAGACGCTCGACCAGGCGCTGAAGGATCTTCAGGCGTCCGAACTGTTCGCCGACTATTCGATCTCGGGCGTCGAGAGCGGCGACATCGTGCTGCGCGTGCGCGAGAATCCGATCATCAATCGGGTCATTCTGGAGGGCAACAAGCGCCTGAAGGAAGACAAGATCAAGAAGGAGATCAAGCTCGCGCCGCGGCAGATCTTCACCCGCACCGCCGTCCGTCAGGACGTGGCGCGGATCGTCGAGCTGTACCGCCGCCAGGGCCGGTTCGGCGCGGTGGTCGACCCCAAGATGGTCAATCTGGACCAGAACCGCGTCGATGTGGTGTTCGAGATCAGCGAGGGGCCCAAGTCCAAGGTCCGCCAGATCAACATCATCGGCAACGAGAAATTCTCCGACGACGAACTGCGCGGTGCGATGTACACCAAGCAGTCGCGCTGGTTCCGCTTCCTGTCCTCGGCCACCAGCTACGACCAGGATCGCCTGGCCGCCGACCAGCAGAAGCTGCGCGCCTTCTACCTGTCCAACGGCTATGCCGATTTCCGCGTGACCAGCGCGGTGGCCGAGCTGACCCCGGACAAGAAGGACTTCATCATCACCTATGTGGTGGAGGAAGGTCCGCGCTACAAGTTCGGCGACGTCAAGGTCGACAGCCAGATCCGCGACTTCGACAATGAAAAGCTCGCCCAGTCGCTGCCGATGAAGAAGGGCGACTGGTACAATGCCAAGCTGATCGAGGATTCGATCGACAGCCTCAGCCAGACGGCGGGCCTGTTCGGCTATGCCTTTACCGACGTGAACCCCGAGTTCCAGCGTGACAAGGACACGCTGACCATGTCGATCACGTTCAACATCGCCGAGGCGAAGCGAACCTATATCGAGCGGATCGACATCAACGGGAACACGCAGACCCAGGACAAGGTCGTCCGCCGCGAGTTCCGCGTGGCGGAAGGCGATGCGTTCAACAGCTTCCAGGTTCGCCGCAGCCAGGACCGCATCAATTCGCTCGGCTATTTCCAGGAAAAGCTGGAGGTCAAGCAGAACCCCGGCTCGACCCCCGACCGCATCGTCCTGGAAACCAATACCGAGGAACAGTCGACCGGCTCGCTCCAGCTGTCCGCGGGCTATTCGTCGCTGGAACGCTTCATCATCCAGGCGAACATCACCCAGCGCAATTTCCGCGGCAAGGGCCAGGAACTGCGCGCGGGCGTGAACTATTCGGCCTATTCGAAGTCGATCGAGCTGGGCTTCACCGAGCCTTATGTGTTCGACAAGAACGTCGCGCTGGGCGTCGACGTGTTCCGTCGCGACTATAACTCGTTCAACTATCTGGGCACCACCCGCCAGACGACCTATAGCCAGGTGTCGACCGGCTTCCAGGTGCGCGCGGGCGTGCCGCTGACCGAATATTGGTCGCTGTCGGGTCGCTATGGCCTGACCTATGACGAGGTCGGCCTGGCCTCGTCCTTCTTCAACGCCGATGGCAGCTGTAACTTCCAGACGGCGGGCCGTTATCTTTGCGACGCGATCGGCAATCGCTGGACCTCGTCGGTCGGCTATTCGCTGATCTATGACAGCCTGAACAGCCGTCTGCGTCCGACCGCGGGTCAGCGTTTCTCGTTCAGCCAGGACTTTGCCGGTCTGGGCGGCGACGTGAAATATATCCGCACCCGTGGCGAAGGCGCCAAGTTCTGGGGTCTGGGCAAGGGCTTCGTCTTCTCGGTCCTGGGCGAGGGCGGCTATATCCACTCGCTGGAGGACAGCCGCGGTCCCGGCATCGACCCGGTGCGTATCGTCGACCGCTTCTATCTGGGCGAGCCGCAGTTCCGTGGCTTCGACATTCGCGGCGTCGGTCCGCGCGTGCTGCGCGTGCCCTATGTCATCGGCACGGATGGATCGCAGTCGCGTCAGACCGATCGCGACCAGATCGTCGACGACGCGCTGGGCGGCCGCGCTTATTATCTGACGCGCGCCGAGCTCGAGATTCCGCTGGGCTCGGGTGCGCGCGAAATGGGTCTGCGGCCCAGCATCTATGTCCAGGCGGGCAGCCTGTGGGGCATCACCCGCCCGCTGCCGTCGCTCGACTTCCCGCAGGCGCGCGACGCCAACGGCAATCTGCTGTTCAACAAGGACGGGTCGAAGACGCTCGCCCCCTCGCTGCTCAAGGACGGGCAGGGGCGGCAGCTGTACGTCGTGCCGACGGGGTCGGACAATGCGGGCCAGTTCACCACCTGCTCGGTCGGCTTCTCGGCGACGTCGGGCGGTACCTGCTCGGGCACCAGCACCAACACCATCGCGCAGAATACCAACTATGCCGAAGAGCAGTTCTACGGCGGCACCTGGCGTCCGCGCGTGTCGATCGGCATCGGTGTGAACTGGAATTCACCATTTGGACCGCTGCGCATCGACCTGGCCAAGGCATTGGTCACGCAGCCGGGCGACGACCCCAAGCTCATCACTTTCAACGTAGGGACGCAGTTCTGATGAAGACGATTTCCAAGCTCCTCCTCGCGGCGGCCCTGGTGGCCCCGGCCGCGACCGTCGCGACGACCGCGAGTGCGCAGGTGAACGGCGTCGCCGTGGCCGACCCGCAGGGTGCGATCGCCGGTTCGCGCGCCTGGGCGACCGCCCGCCAGCAGATCGAGACGACCTACAAGGCGCAGCTCGACCAGGCCGAGACCCGTCGCACGGCGCTCGCCGCCGAGCTGAACCCGCTGGTCCAGGCGTTCCAGACCGCGCGTTCGGCCCCCAACGCCAACGAGGCGGCGCTGCGCACCCAGGCGCAGGCGATCCAGACCAAGCAGCAGGCCGCCGAGCAGGAATTGGCCCGCCTGACCCAGCCCGCCGTCCGCGCGCAGACCTATGCCGTCGAGCAGCTCCAGGCCAAGCTGGGCGAAGCGGTGCAGAACGCCGTCCGCGCCAAGAATGTCAGCCTGCTGGTCAGCCCGCAGGCGGTGCTGTTCATGCAGCCGACCGCCGACATCACCTCGGCCGTGACCGCCGAGCTGGACAAGCTGGTCCCGACCGTCAGCATCACCCCGCCGGCGGGCTGGCAGCCCGGTCAGCAGGGTGGCCAGCAGGGCGCCGCCCCCGCCGCCGCTCCGGCCGCCACCCCGGCTCCGGCGCCTGCGCGTCGCCAGAACAGCGGCCGGTAATCGCTTCGTGAGCGACGTTGTGAACGACGAGGCGAAGACCGTCCTCGGCCCGCTGGACGTCACGCGGGTCATGGCGGCGATCCCGCACCGTTACCCGATGTTGCTGGTCGATCGTGTCGAGGAACTGGTCCTCGACACGTCGATCCGCGCGGTGAAGGCGGTGACGATCAACGAGGCGTTTTTCCAGGGCCATTATCCCGGCCGTCCGATCATGCCGGGCGTGCTGATCGTCGAGGCGCTGGCGCAGGCCGCCGGTGTCCTGGGCGTGGAAAGCCTGGGCCTCGCCAATTCGGGCAAGCTCGTCTATTTCATGTCGATCGACGGCGTGAAGTTCCGCAAGCCCGTGGAACCCGGCGTCCTCCTCCATCTGGAGGTGGAGTTCGTGTCGAAGCGGACCCGCGTATGCAAGTTCGCGGGTGTCGCCAAGATCGACGGCGTCGCCGTGGCGGAGGCCAATTTCACCGCGATGATCGCCGATCCGCCCGCCGAGGCGTAAGGGCTCACGTCGCTTTTGACTATCGGGGCGCGGTCCGCTATGGGCCGCGCCTTGAGCTTTAAGGCTGGTCGGAACCAGCCATTTTCCGGAGCAATATCATGAAGACCGATACGCACCCCGACTATCACATGATCAAGGTCCAGATGACCGACGGCACCGTGTTCGAAACCCGCTCCACCTGGGGCAAGGAAGGCGACACGATGCAGCTCGACATCGATCCGCTGGCGCACCCGGCCTGGACCGGCGGCCGTGGCCAGATGCTGGACACCGGCGGTCAGGTCGCGCGCTTCAACAAGCGCTTCGGTGGCGGTCTCACGCTCCGCAAGTAATGGCCTGGCCCTGCGGGGCCGCGCTATCGCAAAGGACCCGGCGCCTCCATGCGGAGGGGCCGGGTTTTTTGTATCCGCCGCGCGCGGCCGGAAAATCGTTTGCGATGTATTTACCACCTCGCTTTAGCATTGCCTGCATGTTCGCCGCCGAATTCGAGCCCATGAAAATTCCGGCCCGCCGTCGCTCGAAGCGGACGGAGGTGAAGGTGGAGGCCGATTATGAGGGCGACGGCCTCGCCCGCGCGCTGTGCCGCGTTCTCGACATTTCGACCCACGGCGCCCGGCTGGAAACCTATACCGAGCTGCGCAGCGGGATGACGATCTGGCTGCGGCTGCCCAAGGTGGGGCAGGTAATCGCGCGGATCGTCTGGGCCGACGATTTCGCGGCGGGGTGTCAGTTCCAGACCCCGCTGGCGCAGGACGCCTATGAGGTGCTGGCGCCGCTCGCCTGATCGCGGGGTGGCCAGGGGCGATCGGCTGGGCTAGTCCATGGGACTATTCGTTGCAAATGGAACGATCTTGACCCTGCCAGTCCCTCCCGTGACCGCGCTGCCGCGTGGCGAAGACAGTGTCGCCGCAGTCAGCGTGACCGAGCTGTTCACGATCGGTATCGGCCCCTCCAGCTCGCACACGGTCGGGCCGATGCGCGCCGCCAAGGCCTTTGCGGTCGAGATGCTCGACACCGGGCTGATCCCGGTGCGGGTGCAGGCCGAGCTGTTCGGATCGCTATCGCTGACCGGGCGCGGGCACCATAGCGACCGTGCCGTCCTGCTGGGCCTGGCGGGGGAGACGCCCGAGACGATCGATCCCGACGCCGTCGAGGGACTGCTCGCGCGGATCGGTGAGACGCGGCGGATCACGCTCGACGGGCGGCATGCGATGGATTTCGATCCCGAGGCCGATCTGCTGTTCCGCCCCGGCTTTCTGCCCGCCCATCCCAATGGGATGGTCTTCACCGCCTTCCTGTCCGACGGCAGTTCGGTGGTGCGGCGCTTCTATTCGATCGGCGGCGGTGCGATCCGGATGGAGGGGGCCGAACTGGCGCGGACCAACCGGCGACTCGCCTATCCCTTCGCCTCCGGGGCGGAACTGCTCGAGCGTACCGGGGATACCGGCCTGTCGATCGCGCAGATCGTCCGCGCCAACGAGGCGGCGTGGCGCGAGGATGCGGAGACGGACGCGTTTCTCGACCGGGTTCGCGACGCGATGGTGGGCGCGATTGATCGCGGCTGTACCGCGACGGGCATCCTGCCCGGCGGGCTGAAGGTCCAGCGCCGTGCACAGGCGATCAAGCAGAAGCTGCTCGACCGGGGGCCGCGCACCGATCCCAGCCTGGTGTTCGAATGGGTCAGCCTGTGGGCGCTGGCGGTCAATGAGGAGAATGCGGCGGGCGGACGGGTCGTGACCGCGCCGACCAACGGCGCGGCCGGGGTCATTCCGGCGGTGCTGCGCTATTATGAGGCCTTCGTCCATGGCGCGACGCGCGACGGGGTTCGCACGCTGTTGCTGACGGCGGCGGCGGTGGGGATGCTCTACAAGAAGCGGGCCTCCATCTCGGCGGCCGAGATGGGCTGCCAGGGCGAGGTCGGCGTCGCCTGCTCGATGGCGGCGGCGGGGCTGGCGGCGGCGCTGGGCGGCACTCCCGCACAGGTCGAGAATGCCGCCGAGATCGGCATGGAGCATAATCTGGGCCTGACCTGCGACCCGATCGGCGGGCTGGTCCAGATCCCCTGTATCGAGCGCAACACGATGGGCGCGATCAAGGCGATCAACGCCGCCTATCTCGCGCTGCACGGCGACGGGCGGCACATCGTCAGCCTAGATCAGGTGATCGAGACGATGCGCCAGACCGGTGAGGACATGAAGTCGCAATATAAGGAAACCAGCCTGGGCGGGCTGGCGGTCAACGTCGTCGAGTGCTGACCCGCCCGGTCAGCGCGCCGCCCAGCGGATCGCGTTGGTCAGGATGCGGCGATAGGCGGGATCGTCATAGAGCTGCGGCTCATGCCCCAGCGCGGAATAAACGACCCGTCCCTTGCTACGCGGGTTGATCCACAGCACGGGATGATCCGCGCCCATGCGCAACCGCTCGCCGGGGCGATAGCTGCCCTCGTCGACGCGCGCGAGCACGGTCATGCCGCGCGCCGCCGGATTGCCGTCGAAGCTGTACCATTCGTCGCGCGCGACCCAGGGCATCGTGACGCCGCGAAGCACGGGATGGTCCGGCCGGACCGCGACGACCCGCGCGGGCTGGATGTGATCCGCGCCGCCCGGATGGCCGATAAAGGTCGTGCCGATGATCGTATCGGCATACCAGGGCTCCTTGTGACTGTCGTCGCCCGCCGCGTGCAGCGCCACGACCCCGCCACCGCGCGCGACGAAGCGCGCAAACGCCGCCTGCTGTTCGGCGCTCAGGAAATCGCCGCTGGCGCTGTTGAGGACGACGACCGAGAAACGCGATAGCTGGTCGTCGTTGAAGACGGCGGCATTCTCGGTGGTGAAGCTGGCGCGGCCGAGCCCTTTGGCGATCCCGGCCAGCACGGTGTTGGAATGCGGGATATGCTCGATATGCCGCCAGCCATTGGTCTTCGAGACGATCAGCACGCCGCGCTTCAACCCTGCGGGCAGGGTAGGGGCGACGCTGTCGACGGTCCGGCCGGGCAGATGCGGGTCCGATGGCGCCTGCGCGGCCACGACAAGCGCCATCATCATCAGTGTTTTCAGCATCATCCGTCTCCCTTTTGGGAGAAGCTACCCAGATTGGTTACGCGCGCAACCTCTTCCTCCCCTGTAAGGGGAGGGGGACCATGCGTAGCATGGTGGAGGGGTATCTCCATCGGCCATGACACCCCTCCGTCAGCCCTTCGGGCTGCCACCTCCCCTTACAGGGGAGGAATTACGATCAATCCGCCGCGATCGGGCCGTCATGCGGCTTGGGTCGCCGGGTGAACCAGGTCAGCGCCGCCAGCACGATGCACAACCAGGCCGACACATAGAAGATGTCGGTCGAGGCCAGCAGATAGGCCTGGCCGACCATCTGCCGGGTGACGGCGGCGGCGGCCTGGGTATCGGTCAGGCCGAGATGGTTGAGCCCCGTCCGCGCCATCTGCCACACCGGGTTCTGGCCGATCGCTTCGGACAGATGCGCCTGGTGCAGCGCCTCGCGCCGGTCCCACATCGTCGTCGTCAGCGACGCGGCAAAGCTGCCCGCCGTGATGCGCGCGAAATTGGAAATACCGGTCGCCGACGGAATGCGATGCTGGGGCACGCCGTCCAGCGCGATGGTCAGCATCGCGAGGAAGAAGGTGCTCATCGCGATCCCCTGAACCATCAGCGGCAGGACGAAGTCGCTGAAGCTGGCCGAGGTGTTGAGCCCCGAGCGCATCCAGTAGGACAGGCCGAAGGCGGCAAAGGCGATGGTCGCCATGATCCGCGCATCGACCTTGCCCGACAGCCGCGCGACGATGGGGGTGAGGACCACCGCCACGGCCCCGCTGGGCGCGGCGACCAGCCCCGCCCAGGTCGCGGTATAGCCGAGCTGCGTCTGGAGCCAGAGCGGCAGCAGCAGCGTGTTGGCGAAGAACACGGCATAGCCCAGGCAGAAGGCCAGCGTCCCGATGCTGAAATTGCGCCCCTTGAACAGCGACAGGTCGACCGCCGGATTGGCGTCGGTCAGTTCCCAGATCAGCCACGCGACGAAGCCGACGATCGCGATCACCGTCATCACCACGATCCGGGTCGAATGGAACCAGTCGTCATTCTTGCCCAGGTCGAGCATCATTTGAAGCGCCCCGACCCAGACGACCAGCATGATGAGCCCGACCTTGTCGATCGGCAGGTTGCGGGTCGGCGTTTCCCGGCTCGACAGGCCGCGCCAGCACACGCCCGCACAGAACAGGCCGACCGGCACGTTGATCAAGAAGATCCAGCTCCAGTGATAATTGTCGGAGATATAGCCGCCCAGGATCGGCCCCATGATCGGCGCGACCAGCGTCGTCATCGACCAGATGCCGAGCGCGGTCGAGCGTTTCTGCGGCGGGAAGATCGAGATCAGCAGCGCCTGGCTGCCCGGGATCATCGGCCCCGATACCGCGCCCTGAAGCACGCGGAAACCGATCAGCGAGGACAGGTCCCACGCGATCCCGCACAGGAACGAGGCGATGGTGAACAGGAAGACCGAGACGCAGAAGGTCCGCACCACCCCGAACTTGCCCATCAGCCAGCCGGTCAGCGGCACCGCCACGCCGTTGGCGACGGCGAAGGCGGTGACGACCCAGGTCGAGTTGTCCGAACTGACGCCCAGATTCCCCGCGATGGTGGGCAGCGAGACGTTGGCGATGGTCGAATCGAGCACCTGCATGAAGGTGCCCAGCGCCAGCGCGAAGGCGATCAGCGCCAGCGAGGCGCCTTTCAGCGGAGCGGGGCCATCCCCCGCGCCCGCCTGGGGAGGGCCGCCCGACATCAGCGATTGGCCGCGATGATCTGCGCGATCCGCGCCTCGATTGCGGGATCGTTGCCGTCGGTCGCGGGGGTGCGATAGGTCTGGCTGGCGGGGGCGCCGATGCGCGGACCGCGCTGGTCGGCGGTATCGACCGTGACGGTCGCCGACAGGCCGACGCGCAGCGGGTTCTGGCGAAGCTCATTGGCGTCCAGCCCGATCCGCACCGGCACGCGCTGGACGATCTTGATCCAGTTGCCGCTGGCATTTTGCGGCGGCAGCAGCGCGAAGGCGTTGCCGCTGCCCGCGCCCAGGCCGATAACCTTGCCGTGATAGACGATCTTGCCGCCATAGATGTCGGCGACGATCGTCGCGGGCTGGCCGATCCGCAGGTCCTTCAACTGGGTCTCGCGGAAATTCGCGTCGACCCACAGCCGGTCGAGCGGCACCACCGCCATCAGCGGGGTTCCGGCGGCGACCTGCTGGCCGACCTGCACGGTGCGCTGCGCGACGACGCCGGTGATCGGCGCGACGACGTGCATATGGCTGCGCGCGATGGCGGCGCGGCGATAGGCGGCGATCGCGGCGAGGACCGACGGGTTGGTCGATACCTCGGTCCCCTGCACGGCGGTGCGCGCCTGCGCCGCCTGGGCGCGGGCCAGGTTCAGGTTGGCGGTCGCGACCTTCACCGCGTCGGCGGCGTGCGACAGCTCCTCGCCCGACACGGCCCCCTCGGCGGCGGCACCCCGGCGGCGGGCATAATCGGCCTGCGCCTGGGTCAGTTCGGCCTGCGCCTGGACGATGGCCGCGCCGCTCTGGTTGACCTTGGTGAAGTCCGCTCGCGTCGCGCGGACCGCGCGCGCCAGCTCGGCGGCGGCCGAGGCCACGCCGACATCGGCGGTGGCGGGGTCGAGGTCGATCAGCGGCGCGCCCTGCTTCACCGTCTGGGTGTTGTCGGCATGGATGGCCAGCACCGTGCCCGGATCGCGCGCGGTGATCGCCACCACATCGCCCGCGACATAGGCGTCGTCGGTCTCTTCCTCGGGCTTGGCGAGCAGGAAGTGGAACACGGCCCAGACGATCGCGGCGATCACCACGACGACCGCCAGGATGGTCAGGCCGGTCTTGCGCGCCCTGGGCTTGCCGGCGGGCGCGGGGGAGGGGGCGGCGGTGGCGGTGTCGCTCATCGGGGCGTGCTTTCGGTGGAAGGGGAGAAACCGCCGCCCAGGGCGACGGCCAGCGCGATCCGCGCCTGGACCGCGTCGGCGGCGAGATTGGCGTCGGCCTGATCGGCCTCCAGCTGGCGGATATCGGGGTCGATCAGCCCCAGTTGCGATTGCAGCCCGCTCGACACGCGAATGGCGTTCAGGCGGCGCGTCTCGGCCAGTCCGCGCGTGACCTCGCTCTGGCGGGCGCGCTCGGTGGCGAGGGTCTGGCTGCGCGTCACCGCATCGGCGGCCTCGCGCACCGCGCCGACGACCCGGTCGTTATAATCGGCGGTCGCCAGGTCGAGCGCGGCGGTCGCGCCGGCCAGGCCCGCGCGAAGCCGTCCGCTGTCGAAGATCGGCAGGTGGATGGCGGGCCCGGCGCCGACGGTCCCGGCATCGGCGGTGAACAGATTACCCAGCCCGACCGCCTGGAACCCCGCCAGCGCCATCAGATTGACATTGGGCAGGAACGCCTTGCGCGCGACCTCCTGCCCGCCCTTCGCCGCCTCGATCCGGGCGAGCGCGGCGGCGATGTCGGGGCGACGGGACAGCAGGTCGGCGGGCACGATCCCCGGCATGGGGAGCGCGGTGTCGAGCGCGATCCGCGTCGGCGCGATCGTCGCTGGATAGTCGAGGCCCCGCCCGGCCAGCGCCGCCAGCGCGTTGCGTGCCAGCGCCGCCTGTGCCTCGGCCCTTGCCAATGCGACCCGCGCCTGGGCGAGCAAAGTCTGCGCGCTGCTGGCGTCGAGCTGGCTGGCGAGGTGGTTGCGGATGCGCGCCTGCACCAGCCCCAGCGAGCGGGTGCGCGTATCGATGGTCCGGCGCGCGATCGCCGCCTGCCGCTCGGCACGGGCGAGTTCGACATAGGTCTGCGCGACCGATCCCGCGAGCGCGAGCCGCGCCGCCGTCACGTCGAGCATCGCCGCGCGGGTGGAGGCGCGCGCCGCCTGGATCGCGGCGGCCTGTCGCCCGAACAGGTCGATCGTCCAGTTGAGACTGGCCTGTGCCTGCCCCAGCCACTGGGTCGTCCCCGCATAGGGCGGCGGGATGGTGTAGCGGCCCGAGATGCGGCTATATTGCTCCTGCGCGTCGAGCGACACGGCGGGGCCGTCTTCCGCCCGGCGGCTGGCCAGCACCGACTCGGCCTGACGCAGCCGCGCCATCGCGATCTCCAGCGACGGATTGCCGGACAGCGCATCGCGGACGATCCGGTCGAGCTGCGGATCGCCCAGCCCATGCCACCACTCGGTCGCCACCAGCGGCGCCTGCGCGGTGCCCAGACCCAGCGTGTTGGTCGCGACCGGGGCGATGGCGGGATGCGCCTGCGGCACCGAACAGCCCGCCAGCAGAAGGGCGGTGAGGAATGTCGACCGCTTCATGCCTGGGTCTCCAGACGGTCGCGGAGCCTGAGGAGAAGGGCGACGAGCTGGTCGGCATCCTCCTGCGACCAGTCGGCCATCCAGTCGTTCCACAGGGTGACGACCTTGACCTTGCAGCGTTCCGCGACGATGCGCCCGGCCTCGGTCAGCGCGAGGCGGACGACGCGCCGATCGGATGTGCAGCGGCGGCGCGCGATCAGGCCGCGCTCCTCCAGCGTGTCGATGATCCGCGTCGTCGCGCCGGTATCGTGGCACAGGTGGCGCGACATCTCCGCCGCCGTCTCCCCGAAACCGCAGAGCAGCGTCATCAGCGCGCTCCACTGGACATGGGTGACTTCCTCATCCTGAAAGATCGGCTCCATCCCGATCCGGGCGAGCTGGAACACGCGCTTGGTCAGATAACCGACCGAGCGTTCGGGATCGAAATGGGCAGTATCTTGGTGAGCCATATGACTGCCATGGCAATAGCTGCCACGGCAGTCAATTTATGGATGTCATCATGACGCATTTGTCATAACGGAGCAGGTGCGGTGGGGCGAGACGATCGTGTCTCGCCCCGTTCGGGTCAGCGGGTTTCGCGGGTCGCCGCGATCGCGGCATTGGCGGCGAGGATATAGGCCGAGGTGGTCGCGACCGTATATTCATTCTCGAACCACAGGAACGGCCAGTCGGTCTTCAGCTCGGGGAAGTCCGGCTTCACGATCAGCACGCCCGGCACCAGCCCGCCGGGGATGAAGCCATAATCGGCGCGGTTGTGGCCATAGCCGATCAGCTTGGACGCGGTGCCCACCGTCGAGACGAGCGACAGGTTGTTCGCCGGGTGCCGCCCCAGCACATAGTCGATCGCGTTCAGCGTGTATTCGGTCCCGACGATCTCCGGGAACGCCTTGTGCATCAGGTACATGTTCGATCCGAACGCGACGACCTGATGCGATCCGGCCCAGTTGGCCTCGCTGATCGGCACGCCGAAGGGGTTTTTGGCCAGATCGGCATCGAGCTTCGCCTTGGCCTGCCGGACCAGCGGCGCCAGTGCGGCCCGGTACTTGGCGTCCATGAAGGGCAGGGCGCGGATCGCCGAGGCCCCGACCCATTCGAAGCTCTTGGCCACAACGGGCATCAGCGCGCGGAGGCGATCGGCATAGACGCGGTCGCCCTTGCTGGTGATCAGCATTTCCACCGTCGCGCCGACATTGGCGCCCTCCGCCGACCAGGGCGATCCCGAATCGTCGCGCCCGTCACCCGCCTTGACCGGGCCTTTTTGCTGGCGGGACCACAGCGTCTTGGCGGCATCCCATGCCTCGGCCGCCATGGTCGGGTCGCTGTCGGCCAGCGCCCGCGAGGCGGCGGCCAGCGCGCCCGCCACCGCCAGATTGTTGGCGGGCAGATCGGTGGTGAAGGCCCAGCGATCGTCCTGCGCGCCCGACGACCCGCCGCGCCGCTCGGTTACGCCCAGCGAGGCGTCATAGGTCAGATTGTCGGTCTGCGACCCCGCATCGCCCAGATGGGCATATTGTCGCTGGACGGGATCGATGATGCCGACGATCGCATGGCCGAACACCTTGTACTGGGCGAGCAGTTGCAGCGTGCCGTGGCGGATCTGCTGGAGCGCGTCCTGCTGGCCGTCGGGCTTGCGGATCTCGACCGCACGGGCGGCCTCGTCCACGCTCGTCTCGTCCCAGTCCAGCCCGTAAAGCTCACGCCCCCAGGCCAGATCGCGGACCACGGCGGCGTTTTGCGGCGTCTGGATGTCGTAATCGCCCGCATCCTGGAAGCCGCCGACGTCCAGCCCCGGAATATGCTCGCCCGGCTTGAATGGCGAGTCGAGGGTCGGACCCATTTTATAGCCGTCGAAATGGACGTGATTGGCCGGCGCCTGGCGCGCATCGTCCAGATGCGAGGGGGCGGACCAGACGCGATATTGTTCGCGAATGCCGACATGGTCCATCTGCTCGGCGATGAAGGTATCGAGCGAGGTCTGCCAGATTCGGTCATAGGCGTCGGGCGCGATGCGGAAGGGGTTGGTCACCTGGCCGCCATAGGAAATGGCATAGACGCCCGGTTCCCGGACCTGCGAGAAGTCGAAGGCGGCGTAATCATAGCGCATCCAGCGCCCGCGCGGGGCCACGCGGCTGCGCAGCACCGATTGCCGGGTTCCGTCGGCGGCCAAGCGGACGAGTTCGGCCTCGGCGGGGGCGGAGCCGTGTGGATCGGTCTCGATCAGCGCGACCTTGGATCGGCCCGGCGTATAGCCCGCCTGGTTGAACGAGACGACCGGCGCGCGGACCCAGTCCTTCACGACATTGGGGCGGACATGCCAGACGACGGCATTCTCCTTGGCCCCGGCCGCGATCAGCGAGCGGACGACGAACCAGCCATTCTGCGCCCGGTTGCGCGCGTCATAGAGTTCCAGCGCCCCGGCGTCCGAGGTGATGGTGACGCGGGTCAGCGGATCTTCGGGCGACAGGGTGATCGCCTTGCCCCCGGCGGCCAGCGGCATCGGATCGCCCGACCCGTCCTTGCGCATCGGCCCCGTGGCATGACGCGGGAAGAGCCCCGGCGCGCTGTCCATCAGATAGGTCTTGCCGAAATAGCTGGTCGGCAGGAAATCCAGGTTGAACCCAGCCTTGCCCGCCAGCGCCGCGGGCAGCGGCTTGTCGAGGTCGACCGCGATGCGAAACCCGTCGCCCTCCGCCGTCACCTTCACCCGATAACCCAGATCGACGTCCTTATAGGTGGATCGGACCACCACCTGATTGGGCTCGGTCCCGCGCGTCCGGCTGATGAAGGCGGGGACCGGGTCCCATTGTTCGGGCGTGCGGTTCAGCCGCACCGCGCCATCGGTCGCGATCCGCTCGCCATGCAGGACGATCTGGAGCCCGGCATTCTTCTCGTCGAAGAAGATCGGACTGAACTGGTTCTGGTCGACCATGACGGTCAGCCCCTGGCGCTCGAGCGTCTCCGCGGGGGTGACGGCCAGCGACTGTGCCCGGACCGCCTGGGCCCCCGCGATCACGCTGGCCGAGGCCAACAAGGCGATCCCCATCCGTTTCAGCATATCCCCTCCTAGTAGCGCTATCATTTCCGAATGCGGAAGCGGCGCCCGGACGGAGAGTCCGTCCCGCATTCCGCGTCCCGCATGCCGGGGCCTTTATGACCTCGCGGCGTGGGCAATCTGTGGCAGAATGCCGGATTAAACAACGGAAAAGTGGAGGGTTATCCTGCATCAGCCAAAGGGGCGGCACGGGCCTTGCCCAGCCGACGCAAGGGGCCGGAGGCGAAGTGGATATAACGCTCACATAAACGGGTATGGGATGACCTACGGCCACGAAAAAAGGGCATGAACGGATCGCCGCTCATGCCCTTGTATATCGAGGAGGGGGCCGGACGCCGCGATGCGGCGCACGGGTGAGGATCAGGGTTGCGACTTGTAGCGCGGCTGGGCGCGTCCGGCCTCGTCGGCGGCCTGGCGGATCAGCGCGATGTTGCGCTTGATCGAGGCGGCCAGCGCCGCGCGCACGGCTTCGTCGGCATCCGAACCGGCGGGCACGTCGCGCAACAGCGCCAGCCAGTCGCCCACCGCTTCGTCATGCTGGCCCTTCAGATCCTTTTCCATCGCGAAATAGAAACGGGCGCGCGCATCGCGCGCATCGCGCGGATCGAGCGCCAGCGCCTTGCGAAAGGCTTCGGCGGCGGGGGCGGGGAGGTCGGCGGAGTTGGACTTGGTCGTCTGCATCACCGCTTCGCCGAGCGCCGACCAGGCGGTCGACTGGTTGGGATCGATCGCGAGCGAGGCGCGATAGGCGGCAGCGGCCTCGTCGAAGCGGCGGGCGGCGAGCATCGCATCGCCCAGGCGCTTCTGCGCGGCGGCATCGCCGGGCGCCTTGGTGGCGGCGGCCTGCGCGGCGGCGGGGGCTATGGCGGGGGCGGGGCGGTCGACGAAGACGGGGGCGGGCTCGGCCTTGTCGACCGGGCGGCGCAGCAGCGCCATGGCGATGAACGCCAGAAGGGCCAGCACGAGCACGATGCCCGCAATGACGAAGAATTTGCCCCGTTTCATCTGATGGATCCTGTTGGAATGGGTCGGCCGCGCCCTTCTGGGTCAATCCCGTTGACAGACTGTAAACGAAACGGGGCGTGGCGATGCGGTGAGAGCCTTCGCCGTCAGACGCGGGCGCTTTTCAGCGTCTCCATCTCGCCCATCACCCGCGCCCGGCGGCCATAGACCAGCTCGAACAGCGGGCTGGCCATCATCGTCGTGACGATCGCCATCAGCACCAGCATAGAGAACAGCGCGGGGCCGATAATGCCCTTCTGCAACCCGATATTGATGATGATCAGCTCCATCAGCCCGCGCGAGTTCATCAGCGCGCCGATGCCCATCGCGGTCCGGTTGTCCTCGCCGCACACCCGCGCCGCGAGATAGCAGGCGCCGAACTTCGCCGCGATCGATGCGGCCAGGATCCCCAGCGCGATCAGCAGCAGCGGGATGGAATTGACCATGTCCATCCGGGTGTTGAGCCCCGAATAGGTGAAGAACATCGGCAGCAGCAGGACGACGGCCAGCGGCTCGACCTTCTTCTTCAGCTCGGCGACGAACAGTCCGCGCGGCATGAAGACGCCCAGGATGAAGCCGCCGAAAATGCCATGGACCCCGATCGCGTCCATGATGAAGGCCGAGATGCAGAAGGCCATCAGCGTGATCGCCAGCACGTTCATGCTCATCTCGCCCCGCGCCTCGACCGCGCGGCCGAGCGGGGCGAGGATGCGGCGGCCGAACAGGATCAGGAAACCGACATAGAGGATCGCGCCGCCGATCGCGAGGATCGCGACCCCGCTGCCCCCGCCGAACGTTGCCAGCACCACGGCCAGCACGCACCAGGACGTCGCGTCATCGAACGCCCCCGCCGCCAGCGACAGGGTGCCCAGCGGGCTGTCGGCCAGCCCGCGTTCGTTGATGATCCGCGCCAGCATCGGAAAGGCGGTCAGCGCGATGCAGGCGCCCATGAACAGCGTCGCATTGGCCTGGCTGATGCCCGGCGCGAACAGCCCCGGTACGGTCAGCAGCGCAGGCGTGATGACCGCCGCGATCAGGAACGGCGCGATGACGCCCGAGGCCGACACCGCCATCGCGCTGCGCGCCTTGGACTGGAAATGGTCGAGCCGCAGCGTCAGGCCGACCAGGAACATGTAGAGCGCCACCCCGAGCTGCGCCCCGGCGTAGAGGATGTTGCGCGTCTCCTTGGGGAAGATCGCGCCCTGAAGCTCGGGAAAGGCCAGTCCCAGCAGCGAGGGGCCCAGCACCACGCCCGCGATCATCTCCCCCACGACCGGCGGTTGCGCCAGGAAACGCTGCCCCAGCCATCCGACGATGC
The DNA here is from genome assembly GCF_042867205.1 of Sphingomonas sp. NCPPB 2930. Lineage (NCBI taxonomy): Bacteria > Pseudomonadati > Pseudomonadota > Alphaproteobacteria > Sphingomonadales > Sphingomonadaceae > Sphingomonas > Sphingomonas sp. NCPPB 2930. The sequence continues at coordinate 79,572 of NZ_JBHZQU010000006.1, forward strand.
GGCAGGCGAACAGGATGACGGCGAGTTGCAGGAAGAAATGGATGCTGAAATCGCCGGGGGCATAGCTGGCCGCCGCCGCTGCGGTCGCCGGGCCATGCGGCGACAATATGCCCCCCGCCGTCTGCCAGAAACTGTCGATCGCGTCGTTCATATCGCCCTGCCGAGCCCCCTCCTGCCATCCGATCCCCTTTGGGGAGCGGTATCATCATGACCTTAGCGGCGCAGACCATGCTCTGCATAGGTCCTGACGATCAGGCGAAGGGGAAAGCCGACGGTCGATCACGCCATGGCGGGCAGCCGGTCGAGATGCTTTTCGAGCGTCAGCGGATAGTCGCGAATGCGCACGCCGGTCGCGTTATAGACGGCATTCGCCACCGCCGCGCCGACTCCGCACAGGCCCAGCTCGCCCACGCCCTTGGCCTTCATCGGATTGGCCTTGTCATCGGCTTCCTCCAGGAAGACGACCTCCTGATGCGGGATGTCGGCATGGACTGGCACCTCATAGCCGGCCAGGTCGTGGTTGACGAAGAAGCCGAAGCGCTTATCGACTGCCAGTTCCTCCATCAGCGCCGAGCCCACGCCCATGGTCATCGCGCCGATCACCTGGCTACGTGCCGATTTGGGATTGAGGATGCGGCCCGCCGCGCAGACCGCCAGCATCCGGCGCAGGCGGGTGACGCCGGTATAGGCGTCCACCCCGACCTCGACGAAATGCGCGCCGAAGGTCGACAGCTGGTACGTCTTGTCGAGGTCGCCGAACTCGATCCGGTCCTCGGCGGACAGCGGACCGGCGGCGATGGCATCGCGCAGCGCGACCGATCGGTTGCCGCCGGTGACCTTGCCCCCTGCAAAGCTGAGGTCGGCCGAATTGAAGCCCAGCCGCTGCGCGATCGCCTCGCGCAGCTTCACGCACGCGGCATAGACCCCGGCCGTCGCATTGGCCGCGCCGAACTGCCCGCCTGATCCCGCCGATACGGGATAGGCGGAATCGCCCAGCCGGACATCGACCCTGTCCATCGGCACGCCCATCATCTCGGCGGCGGTCTGGGCGATGATCGTATAGCTGCCGGTGCCGATATCGGTCATGTCGGTTTCGACGACGAGGCGGCCGTCCTTGTCCAGCGTGACCCGTGCGGCCGACTTCATGTTCATGTGATTGCGGAAGGCGGAGGCGACGCCCATGCCGACCAGCCAGCGTCCGTCGCGGACCTGGGCGGGCTTGGCGCTGCGCCGCGACCAGCCGAAACGCTGCGCGCCCTCCTCCAGGCAGCGCACCAGCTGGCGCTGGGAAAAGCGGCGCTCGGGCTTTTCGGGATCGACCTGGGTGTCGTTCTTCACGCGGAAGGCGACCGGGTCCAGCCCCAGCTTCTCGGCCATTTCGTCCATGGCAATTTCCAGCGCCATCATGCCGGGCGCCTCGCCGGGCGCGCGCATCGCATTGCCTTCGGGCAGGTTGAGCACCGCGAGCCGCATCGAGGTCAGGCGGTTGGGACCGGCATAGAGCAGCTTGGTCTGGTTGACCGCCGTTTCGGGGCCGCCGCCGGGCTGGTCGCCCGATCCGCTTTCATGCGCGATCGCCTGGATGCTGCCGTCCTTGCTCGCGCCGATCCTGATGCGCTGGGTCGTGGCCGGCCGGTGGGTGGCGTTGTTCGCCATCAAGGGCCGCTGCATCGCGACCTTGACCGGCCGGCCGACCGCCTTCGCGCCCAGCGCCGCCATGACCGCATCGGCGCGCAAGAACAGTTTCCCGCCAAACCCGCCGCCGACATAGGGAGAGATCAGCCGCACCTTCTCCTTGGGCAGACCCAGCGTCTTGGCAAGGTCGCTGCGCCCCCAGGCGATCATCTGGTTGGAGGTCCAGACGGTGAGCTGGTCGCCGTCCCAGGATGCGATCGACGCGAACGGCTCCATCATCGCATGGCTGTGATCGGGCGTCGTATAGGTCGCGTCGAGCTGGACCGGCGCGGCGGCGAAGGCGCTCTCGAAACTGCCGGTCCGGTCGGCCTTGCCAGGCTTGCCCTCTTCGCCGCCGGTCAGCGGCGCGGTCTTCAGCGCATCGTCCAAGTCATATTGGCCCTTGGCGCGTTCGTAATCGATGCGGACGAGGCCGGCGGCGGCGCGCGCCTGTTCGAACGTCTCGGCGACGACGATGGCGATCGCCTGGTGATAATGGTCGATCTCGGGCCCACCGAGCAGCTTGACGGTGTTGAAATTGCCCTTGTTCAGCTTGCCCGCATCGGCGGCGGTGGCGATGCCCAGCACGCCCGGCGCGGCGCGTGCATCGTCCAGGTTCATCGATCGGATGCGGCCTTTGGCGATGGCTGAACCGATGATCCAGCCATAGGCGGCATTCGGCGCCTCGGCATGATGCTCATAGGCGTAAGGGGCGGTGCCGGTGACCTTTTTAGGGCCGTCGATCCGGTCATGCGCTCGGCCGACCACGGCCATGCGGTCGATGGAGTTGGCGCCCGCAGGCTCGGTGAATTTCATGCGGTCCTCGCCTGGTTGATGACGGCCGCCAGCGTCCGTTCGACGAGCGGCACCTTATAGGCATTGTCCTGGGTAGGGCGGGCGTCGGCGAGCAGGGTCGCCGCCACCGCCTTGGCCCCTTGCGGCAGGGCGGCCTCCGCCGCCTCCACCCGCCAGGGCTTGTGCGCGACGCCGCCCACCGCGACCCGGCCGGTGCCATCCTCCTGGACGATGGCCGCGACCGAGACGAGCGCAAAGGCATAGGAGGCGCGGTCGCGCACCTTTTCATAGATATGCATGCCGCCGATCGGGCGGGGCAGGGTGACCGCGGTGATCAGCTCGCCCGGTTGCAGCGCCGTTTCGATATGCGGGGTGTTGCCGGGCAGTCGGTGGAAGTCGGCGATGGGGATGGCGCGGGTGCGGCCGTCCGCATTCACCGTCTCGACCGTGGCGTCGAGCACCCGCATCGCGACGTTCATGTCGCTGGGGTTGGTCGCAATACAGTCGCTGCTCGCCCCCACCACCGCCAGCTGGCGCGAATAGCCGCCGATCGCACTGCACCCGGTGCCGGGCTTGCGCTTGTTGCAGGCCATGTTGGTATCGTAGAAATAGGGGCAGCGGGTCCGCTGGAGCAGATTGCCCGCCGTCGTCGCCTTGTTGCGCAGCTGGCCGCTGGCCCCCGCGACGATCGCACGCGACAGGACGCCATAGTCGCGCCGGACCCGATCGTCGGCGGCGAGCGCGGTGTTGGTCGCGAAGGCGCCGATGCGCAGCCCGCCCTCCTTCGTCTTCTCGATCCGGTCGAGCCCCAGATCCTGGACGTCGATCAAATGGGTCGGCGTCTCCACCTCGATCTTCATCAGGTCGAGCAGGTTGGTGCCGCCCGCCAGGAACTTCGCACCCGGCCGCGCAGCCGCACGCGCCGCGGTGACCGCGTCCTTGGCGCGCTCATAGGTAAAGGCCTTCATGCCCTGGCTCCCGCTACCTCGGTCATCGCCTCGGCGATGTTGGAATAGGCGCCGCAGCGGCAGATATTGCCGCTCATCCTCTCGCGCATCTCGGCGCCGGTCGCCTGCGGACGCGCGGTGATGTCGGCCTGCACATGGCTGGGCACGCCGCGCTTGATCTCGTCGAGCACACCGACCGCCGAGCAGATCTGGCCGGGCGTGCAGTAGCCGCATTGATAGCCGTCATGCTTGACGAAGGCCGCCTGCATCGGGTGCAGCCGATCGGGCGTGCCCAACCCCTCGATGGTGGTGATCTCGTCGCCGTCATGCTGGAGCGCGAGCGAGAGGCAGCTGTTGATCCGCTGGCCGTTGACGATCACCGTACAGGCCCCGCACTGGCCATGGTCGCACCCTTTCTTGGTGCCGGTCAGGTGGAGATGTTCGCGAAGCGTGTCGAGCAGCGTGGTGCGCGGATCGAGCGACAGCGCGCGGCCCTTGCCGTTGACCTTCAGGGTGACGGGCATGGTGGCGGGGCCTGGGGGCATGGTCGCCTTTCGGGGTTGCGCCTCGGCCGGGCTGTGCGCCGCCATCGCGGTTGCCGCGCCGCCGATCATGACGCCGCGTCGCGACACGGAAAATTCGCTCTTGTCCGCCACCGTCCTGCTCCCTTGGATTCCGGTCATCCGTCATCCGCGCGAAAAGGTCTCAGGACGCAACCGGCCCGGTCGACAGGCCAGCGCGGCTGGCGGTCATCATGTCACACAACGCGCCTAAGCCATTTTGGTGGCGTCCGAAAATATCATGGGATAGTTTGCCGTCAAAGGACCAGCATCATGGTGATCGAAGACGATAGCCGCTCGCGTCTCGCCGAGGCGCTGCTCCGCACCGCGCAGGAGGATCGCGCGGCCTTTCGGGAGGTGTATCGCCTGTCGTCGGCGCGGCTGTTCGGCATCTGCCTGCGCATCTGCGGCGAACGCCAGGCGGCCGAGGATGTGTTGCAGGACGTCTATCTGACCGTCTGGAAACGCGCGGGCGGCTATGAGCCCGGACCCGCCAGCCCACTGGCCTGGCTGGCGACGATCGCGCGCAACCGGGCGATCGACTGGCGGCGGGCGCATGGGCGGCACCGGGCCTCGCCGATCGAGGAACAGCCGGTGCTGGTCGACGACGCCCCCATCGCCAGCACGGTCGTCGAGGATGCGCAGGAATCGCATCGCCTGGGCCGCTGCCTCGACGAACTGGAAGGGCGGTCGCGGGATGCGATCCGCACCGCCTTTTTCGACGGCTGCACCTATGCCGAGCTGGCCGACCGGTCCGCCGTGCCGCTCAGCACCATGAAGACCTGGATCCGCCGCGGCCTGATCCGCCTGAAGGATTGCATGGAGCGATGACACCGCCACCGACCATGACGGGCGACGAACCCGACGCGATGGCCGCCGAACTGGCGCTGGGGCTGCTGGAGGGGGAGGAGCGGGCGACGGCGCTCCGCCGGATGCTGGCCGATCCCGGTTTCGCGGCCCAGGTGGCGCGGTGGCGCGACCGTTTCGCGCTCTGGTTCGAGGACTGGCCCGAAGTCGCCGCTCCGGCGGACGGGCTCGCCCGGCTGGAGGCGGCGATCTTCGGCGTGCCGCCGCAGCAGCGGTCGTCGGTTCGGCTATGGCAGGGGCTGGCGGCGCTGTCGGGGCTGGTCGCGGCCTGTCTGTTGCTGTTCGTCGCCATGCGCGGGCCCGAGATGGCTCCGCCGTCCCCGCTGTTGACGACGATCGTCGCGAACAATGGGGCCGGGCCGATCGCCGCGCTCTATGACCCCGCGACCGGCCGCCTGTCGCTGGACGCCGCCAACCAGCACCGGGCGGGGCGGAGCGCGCAGCTCTGGATCATCGGGGCGGACGGCGTGCCGCATTCGCTGGGCCTGATGGCGGATCGGGGGGCGACCCGGCTGGCCCTGTCTCGCGCGCTTCGCGACCGGATGCGGGTCGGGGCGACCATCGCCATCTCGATCGAACCCGTTGGCGGTGCGCCGGGGCCGCTGCCCACCGGGCCGGTGGTGGCGACCGGCGCATGGACGCCCGTGTGACGGCAGAAACAGCGCGACGGGTGGGGGCGGACATGCTAGTCGGTGGCATCGCCGGTTTGACGACCGCAAGCGCTGGCGGCTGAGAGACCTTGTGCTCCCGCTTGTCGCGTCGGAGCAACCTGGTGATCCTATTCCTCGACGGACCGGGCGGCGCATGATCGCACGCTTCGTGACCCGCTGGCTTCGGCGGCGCTATTGGCGGCGGATGGGCTGCCGATGAGTCGGCGCCCTTCGAGCATCGAAGACCATGACCGCGCCTATCGCGCGCTGATGGACGGCATCCGCGTAGTGGAGGAACGGATCGCGCCGCTATGGAGCGCCGACCGCCGGGGGATGTCGGATCGTCATCATATCGTCCGCCACCGCGTGACCGCCAACGGCTTTCGCGAACTCGACGTGTTGCTGGCGCACTGGATCGGGCTGGTCGCCCGCCGGCCGGTCCGCATGACCGAGATCGACGGCTGGCGCGAAGCCCCGCAGGACGCGCGGGGCGCCGCCGAGATGGTCTATACGCCTGCCGAAATCCTGCGGATCGCGGGGGACTATCGGCTCGCCGCGCCGCCGCCCCGGATGGCGCATGGTTGCGGAATGGCGGCCTGATCCCCATATCGTCGGGGCTTTAGTCGCATATCGACGGTTCTCGGCGCTTTGCGGCCCCCTTTTCCTTCTTTCCCTGCTGCCCGGGCATCCGGGTCCGCCGATCCTCGGCAGACCGCGATCCGAAGGAAATATCATGAGCCAGAACGGCACCGTCAAATTCTTCAACATGGACAAGGGCTATGGCTTCATCGCGCCCGATAACGGCGGCACCGATGCCTTTGTCCATATCTCGGCGGTCGAGCGTGCGGGGATGATCACGCTCCAGCAGAACCAGCGTGTCGGTTACGAGCTGGAGCAGGATCGTCGCGGCAAGATGGCGGCGGTCAACCTGCAACCGGTCGACTGACGCGTATCGATGGCGGGGCCCGATATTCCGGTCCCGCCTGTTCCTGATGTTGGTGTCGGAAAGGATCCTGCCATGCGTGATTCCGAACTCTATCAGCAGCGTGCGGCCGATTGCCGCGACCAGGCGGCGGCCTCCGACCTGGCCAATGTGCGCGAACGCTGTCTGCGCGCGGAGGCGGCCTGGTCCGCCATGGCGCAACGCTCGCTCCGCACCGAGGCCGCGCGCGACGCGCGGGTCCAGACGGTGACCGCCATCTGCCCGTAAAGGGTGCCTCCGCTGGTTGATCCCCACCATCAAGCCGTGCACAAGCGCGCAAACGCGATCGATCGCGGATGATGGGAAGGGAAAAGTCATGCGCCGTGAACTGGTTACAGCTCTGTTGGCGCTGGCGGCGGCGGCTCCGGCGGGTGCCCAGTCGACCGAGATCCCCCGCATCGCGACCCGCGACGGTCGCCACGCGCTGATCGTCGATGGACGGCCTTTCCTGATGCTGGGCGGGCAGGTCAACAATTCGAGCAACTATGCCGCCGCCTTGCCGCAGGTCTGGCCGGTGCTCGACCGCATCCATGCCAATACCGTCGAGATCCCCGTGGCGTGGCAACAGGTCGAGCCGGAGGAGGGGCGTTTCGACTTTTCCTTCGTCCAGACCCTGCTCGACCAGGCCCGCGCGCATGACAAGCGGGTCGTGCTGCTGTGGTTCGGGACGTGGAAGAACACTTCGCCCGGCTATACCCCCGATTGGGTCAAGCTGGACAATCGCCGCTTTCCCCGGATGAAGACGCGCGACGGCAAGGATCATTACGTCCTGTCGCCGATGTTCCGTTCGACGCTGGAGGCGGACAAGCGCGCCTTCGTCCGGCTGATGACCTATCTGAAGGATCATGATCCGCAGAACACGGTCATCATGGTCCAGCCGGAAAACGAGGTCGGCAGCTATCGCAACCCGCGCGACTATGGACCGGAGGCGCAGCGGCTGTTCGCCGGGCCGGTCCCCGCCATGCTGGTCCGCCGCTTGGGCAAGCGGCCGGGGACGTGGAGCGCCGTGTTCGGGACGCAGGCCGACCGCGCCTTCAACACCTGGTACACCGCGCGTTTCATCGACGAGATCGCGGCGGCGGGCAAGGCGGTGAAGCCGCTGCCCATGTACGTCAACGCCGCACTGGCGGGCCCCTCCAACGTGCCCGACCCCGACGGGGTGGCGAGCGGCGGGCCGCAGCAGGACGTGCTCGACATCTGGAAGGTCGCGGCCCCCTCCATAGATGCCGAGGCCCCCGACATCTATGACCGCGCCAGCGGCAATGTCGCGTTGTATCTCAAGGCCTTTGCCCGGCCCGACAATCCGCTGCTGGTGCCCGAGATCGGCAATGCGCGCGAGTTCGGCCGCTATTTCTACGACGCGCTGGGGCGTGGGGCGATCGGCTTTGCGCCGTTCGGCATGGATGACACCGGCTTCTTCAACTATCCGCTGGGCGCGACGAAGCTCGACGCGGCGACGCTCGATGCCTTTGCCGGGCCTTATGGCGCGGTGGCGGGGGTGATGCGCGACTGGGCGCGGCTGGCGTTCGAGCATCCGACCTGGGGGGCGTCCAAGCCCGACGACGGCGCCGACGTGAAGACGGTGATGGGCGACTGGTCGATCCAGGGCAGCTTCGGCCAGTGGCAGTTCGGCGAAAAGAGCTGGAGCTGGCTCAAGTCCGAGCCCGCCCCCTGGGGCAAGGAGCCGGTCGGCGGGCTGGCGGTGATCCAGCTGTCGCGCGACGAATTCCTGATGACCGCCGACCATGTCCGCGTCCGCTTCGAGCCCGCGACCGCCGATCCCAGGGCCATGGTGCTGCGGGTCGAGGAGGGGCATTTCGCCGAGGGCCGCTGGGTGATGGACCGGCTGTGGAATGGCGACCAGACCGATTACGGCATCAACATCGTCGACCGTCCCGTCGTCCTGAAGGTCGTCATGGGGCGCTATCGCTGACCTTGTCCGGGCGCGCGGACGGTTCAGGCGGCGCGGCTTATAAATATGTACCGGCATGACAATTCCGTCAGGCAAGAAAAATTTGCCTGTGCCGATTGAGGCGTCATGGAAAGTCGCTACGCTCGGCCCCCTCTTGGGGTGGGGACGATAATGTTCGGACGTGCGTTACTGGTGACTATGCTGTTGTCGTCGGCAAGTGTTGTGCAGGCGAACGACAAACCTCTTTACCAGCCGGTGCCGGACTGGGTGAAGCTGGCTCCCGCGCCCGATACCAAGAGTCTGACGGCGGACAGTCCCGCCACGCTGATCGCCGACGCGCAGGTGCGGCTGGGCGACGGGATGAGCTGGTCCTATTTCGAACAGGCCACGCGCGCCAATTCGGTCCAGGCGCTGTCGCAGGCAGGGACGATCAGCCTGTCCTGGCAACCCGCGCATGGCGATCTGATCATCCACGGCGTCGACATCATCCGCGACGGGGAGCGGATCGACGCGCTGAAAGGCAAGCAGTTCACCGTCCTGCGCCGCGAACAGGGGCTGGAGCGGATGTCGATGGACGGGATGCTCACCGCGACGCTGGCGGTGGAGGGGTTGCGGGAGGGCGACATACTCGACGTGCGCGCATCGCGTACCGTCAAGGACCCCAGCCTGATGGGCAACAGCATGGGCAATGCGCCGCTGCTGGCGCAACCGGTCAAGATCGGCTTTTCGCGCGCTCGCCTGCTCTGGCCGCAGAAATCGGCGGTCCAGTGGCGCGCCTATCTGACCGGGGCCGATCCCGTGGTCGGCGATGCCAATGGCTGGCATGAACTGGTCTTCGCCCAGCCTTTCCCGCGCCAGCCCGACATCGCCCCGCAGGCGCCGGGGCGCTATGCGCGGCCCGGCTTTGTCGAGGCGTCGACCTTTGCCGACTGGCCGAACGTGTCGAAGGTCGCCGTGACGCTCTACAAGACCGACGGACTGATCCCGGCGGGCAGCCCGCTCGCCGCCGAGGTCGCCCGGATCGCCGCCGCCGAAAAGGACCCCCGCCACCGTGTCGCCGCCGCCCTGGCGCTGGTGCAGGGCAAGGTCCGTTATCTGTTCAACGGCATGAACAACGGCAATTATGTCCCGCAGAAACCGTCTGAAACCTGGTCGCTTCGCTATGGCGACTGCAAGGCCAAGACGCTGCTGCTGCTTGCCATGCTCCACGAACTGGGGATCGAGGCGGAACCCGCGCTCGCCAATATGGAGGGGGGCGACATGGTGTCGCGGCGGTTGCCGTCGTTCGCGGCGTTCAACCATATCTTCGTCGTCGCGACGGTCGGCGGCGAGAAGCTGTGGCTCGACGGGACGGGCGCGGGCACGCAATATGAGGATCTGGGCGACAGCCTGCCGTTCCGCTGGGTACTGCCGCTGCGGGCCGAGGGCGCGCAGCTGGTCGAAATGCCCAGTCGCGCCCCCGCCCGGCCCGAAATGGAGGCGACGCTCAATATCGACCAGCGCGGCGGCCTGAACATCGCCGCCCCCGCCGACATCCGCATGACCTTTCGCGGCGGTGTCGCCGGGCAGATCAAGACGCTGGCCAGCGGGCTGGACAAGCAGAAGCTGCGCGAATTGTTCGGCCATGTCGCCCCGCGCGTCGGGGAGGACCGCATCGTCCTGACCGACAGCAACGTCACGTTCGACGATGCGGCGGGCACGGCGACGGTGGCGCTGAGCGGGATCGCGAACCCGTCCTGGAATTACGCGCAGCGCCGCTATAGCGACCAGACCGAGAATTTCTCCAATCTCCGCCTGCCGGACCGCTCGCGCGAGGCGTGGAAGGATGTTCCCGTCGCGACGGGCAATCCCGGCCATGCGCTGCTCACCTATTCGGTCCGCCTGCCCGGCGATGGACAGGGTTTCGAGATCGAAGGGCCCGCGACCCTCGACGCGGCGCTGCCCGGCGGCCGGGTCAAGACGACCACGACCCTGGCGGGCCCGTTGTTGACGGTGCGGACCGAACGCCTGACCAGCGGCGCCGAGATCGCGCCCGCCGACTTCCCGGCCGAACGGACGCGGCTGGCGGAGTTGCGCAACAAGCGGATGATGGTGCGGACCCAGCCCGGCTATCCGGGCCCGTGGCGCGGGATCGAGGCGGCACGGCGCGCGCATCTCTATGACACGGTGCTCGAGCGTTATGCCTCGCTGATCGCCGAGCGGCCCGACGATCCCGAACGCTATGCCGCCCGCGCGCAGTTCCAGAGCCATATCCTCGACCGCCCGCAGGCGCTGGCCGACTGGAACAAGGCGATCGCCATCCAGGCGAGCGCGCCCTATCTCTTCGACCGCGCCAATGTGCATCTGGCGCTGGGCGATCGGGCGGCGGCCATCGCCGACCTGAAGGCGGCGCGCGATCTGGACCCCGGCAATATCGGTTATCTCCAGCGTCTGGGCCTGGTGATGGCGCGGGCGGGGCAAGGCGATGCCGCGCTCGCGATGATCGAGCCGCAGGTCGAGGAAGGCGGCGAGAACCTGACCGGCGTCCTGATGGCCAAGGCCGAGGTGCTGGCGGCGACGGGCAAGGGCGATGCCGCGCTGGCCGCGATCGACCAGGCGATGGAGCGCGAGCCCGACAATGGCCGCCTGCTCAACGAACGCTGCTGGACGGCGGGGACGCTGAACTTCGGGCTGGAAACCGCGCTCGCCAATTGCAACCGCGCGATCGAGATGGGCGGACAGATCAGCGCGATGGCGCTCGACAGCCGGGCGATGGTGTATTTTCGCCAGAACGACCAGGCGCGCGCGCTGACCGACCTGAACGCCGCGCTCGACCAGCGCCCCGAGAGCGCAGAGAGCCTGTTCATGCGCGGCGTCGTCCTGACCCGGCTGGGCAAGGCGAGCGAGGCGGCTGCCGATCTGCGCGACGCCCGGCTGCTCGATCCGCAGGTCGATGCGACCTATGCCCGCTGGGGGATCAAGCCCTGAACCTGAAACAGCGGGTCGGGCCTCCGCCATCGACCCGCCCCGCAACGCCGACAGCGTTTCTCCCAAGCCGGACGGTCCGCCGTCCGGCTTTTTTCGTGCATTCACCAATAAATAAAGAAATTTTCGATTGACTGAATATCGTATAATGTAGTTGGCAGAAACGGGAGAACAGACGCAAAATTGCTCGGAAGGGGGCATCTAACATGGTATATGGCAGAAACTGGCGGCGATCGGCCGCTTTGGTTGCGCTGGCGACCGGATTGGTGACGGCGAACGGCGCGGCGGCGCAGCAGACGCGGTTGAGCAATCCCGATGACGCGGCGGCGGGCGAGGACGTCGTGGTCACCGGCACGCGCATCAAGCGCCCAGACCTGACCAGCAACAGCCCGCTGACCAGCGTCAGCTCGCAGGAACTGACCCTTCAGGGCACCAACAATATCGAGAACGCGCTCAACCGCCTGCCGCAGTTCACGGCGGACGCGAACGAGAATGTCTCGAACGGGTCGAACGGCACCGCGCAGATCAACCTGCGCAACCTCGGCTCGAACCGCGTGCTGACGCTGGTCAACGGCCAGCGCCTGTTGCCGACCCAGGCGATGGACCTCAACTTCATCCCCTCCGCCATCGTGGAGCGGGTCGATGTCGTCACCGGCGGCGCGTCGGCGGTCTATGGTTCGGACGCGCTGTCGGGTGTGGTCAACTTCATCCTGCGCGACAAGCTGGACGGCTTCCGCCTGGATGCGCAGACCAGCATCGCCGACCACACCAACGACAACCAGTTCCTGCGCGGGATCGTGTCGGCGCGCGGCTATCAGACCGCACCCGAACATGTGTTCGACGGTGCGAAGCAGGACATCAACGCCGCGTTCGGCAAGACGATGCTCGACGGGCGGCTCAACATCACCGTCTTCGGCGGCTATCGCCATACCGAGCCGGTGCTCCAGTCGACCCGCGACGTGTCGGCCTGCGCGCTCAACAGCGAACTGACGACCTTCAGCTGCGGCGGGTCGAGCAACACCCCTTATGGCACCTTCACGCCGCTCGCCGGTCCGCTGGCGGGGCAGAAGCTGACCAACAGCAAGGACGGCACCAAGACCTGGGTGCCCTATGACAACAGCTACACCTATAATTACGCGCCGCTGAACTATATCCAGCGCAGCGGCGAGCGGTACAATGCCGGTGCGTTCCTCCACCTCGACATTTCGAAGGCGGCGGAAATCTATGGCAGCTTCATGTACATGGACGACCGCAGCTTCTCGCAGGTCGCTCCCTCGGCGCTCTGGTTCGGCCAGACCTATGCCGTGACCTGCAACAACCCGCTGATGAGCGCCAGCCAGCAACAGGCGCTGTGCGGCGCCGCCGCCGGCACCGCGACGACGCAGAACACGCTGGTCGGCTATCGCCTCGGCGGCAGCGGCACCCTGCCGCGTCGCGACGATCTCCAGCATCATTACTACCGTTCGATGGTCGGCGTGCGCGGCGATATCGGCCACGGCTTCAACTATGACGTCAGCGTGCTGCGTTCGGCCGCGCATTATGACGAGCAGTATATGAACGACGTCAATGTCGTGAAGGCGCAGCGCGCGCTGCTCGCCGTGCCGGACGGCAAGGGCGGGGCGGTCTGCCAGTCGGTGCTCAACGGCACCGATACCGCCTGTACCCCGATCAACGTCTTCCAGGCGGGCGGGCTGACCGGCCAGCAGGCGCAATATCTCTATGCGCCGACGACGACCTGGGGGCGCTATGGCCTGAACGTCGTCTCGGGCTCGATCTCGGGCGATCTGGGTACGTTCGGCATCACCAGCCCCTGGGCGCAGGACGGCGTCGGCATCGTGCTGGGCGGCGAGCATCGTCGCGAGACGCTGTACTTCACCGGCGACGAGGTGGCCAAGCAGGCGGGCACGCAGGACTCGGACGGCATCATCGCGGTCAATGAGGGCTTCGGCGAGATCGAGGTTCCGATCGCGCAGGACTCGGCGATCGGCAAGTCGCTGACGCTGAACGGCGGTTTCCGCTATTCGGCCTATAAGAACAACCAGCGTTCGACCGGCTATTCGTCGCGGTACAATGCCTTCACCTACAAGGGCGAGCTGAGCTGGCAGGTGATCGATCCGATCCGCCTGCGCGCCAGCTTCAACCATGCGATCCGCGCGCCCAATATCAGCGAGCTGTTCTCGAACCTGTCGCTGGGCAACGTCAACGCCCAGGATCCGTGCGCGGGTGCGAAGCCGACCGCCTCGCTGTCCGCCTGCCAGCTGACCGGCGTGACCGCGGCGCAGTATAACAGCCGCCTCGTGATCGAATGTCCGTCGGACCAGTGCACCGGCCAGTCGGGCGGCAACCGCAACCTGAAGCCGGAAACGGCCGACACCTATACGGCGGGCATCGTCCTGACGCCGGGTGGCGGGCGCAACCTGTCGGTGTCGATCGATTACTTCAACATCAAGGTGAAGGACTATATCGGCACGATCGATACGAACACGATCATCAGCCAGTGCTTCTCGAGCGGCAGCCCCTATTATTGCGGGCTGTTCCACCGCGACCCGCTGACCGGTTCGATCTTCGGCACCGGTTATGTCACCTCGACGACGCTCAACACCGGCTATCTGCGCACCTCAGGTCTCGACCTGGCGGCCAATGCGATGGTGCCGATCGGCAATCTGGGTCGCCTCTATGCCGACTTCATCGGCACCTATCTGTTCGAACAGGCGACGCAGCCGCTGCCGAGCGGCGACAGTTATGACTGCAAGGGGCTGTTCGGCTATGCCTGCGGGCAGCCCAATCCGGTCTGGCGCCACAATCTGCGCGTGACGTGGAAGCCCGATGCCAAGACCAGCCTGTCGTTCAACTGGCGCTTCATCGACAAGACCAAGCTGTCGACGACCTCCAGCAACAGCTTCCTGACCGGCGCGGCCGATCCGATCGACTCGCGTCTGCCCGCCTATAGCTATTTCGACCTGACGGCGGGGGTCGAGGTCGATCGCAACCTGACGCTGCGGATCGGTGCGAACAACCTGCTGGACAAGAGCCCGCCCGCCCTCGCTTCGGGCGTGCTGAACCTGTTCGGCAACGGCAACACCTATCCGGGCGTCTATGACGTGCTGGGCCGCCGCATCTTCGTGGGGGCGACCGTCAAGTTCTGACGATTGTCTTTGCCGGAATAAGAACGGGCTCCTTCCACCGATGTGGAAGGAGCCCGAAGTTTGTCGGGAGAGGATGGCGGAGCCGATCGGCTCCGCCGGGCCTGCCGAAGCAGAGGGTCAGAACGTTCCGCGCAGACCGATCAGGAACTGGCGGCCGGGCTTGTACTGGGTGAAGGTGGCGTTCTCGAACTGGAAATAGGACCGCAGCGTCGCGTTGGTGAAGTTGGCGACGTTGATGGTCAGCTGCGGCGCGCCGGGCATGCCGAACAGCTTGTCCAGGTCGAAGGACGACGAGAAGTCATAGGTGGTGAAGTCGGTGCCGAACAGTGCGGCATTGGGAATGCCGTTCTGCGCCGCGCCGCTATTCTGCGCGCCCTGACGCGAGGTGGTGGCGACGCGCAGCATCACGCCGTTCTTCTCGTAATAGCCGGTGATGTTGTAGGTGAAGGGCGCGACGCCGAACGCCACGGCGGGGCCGTCGCTGCGCTGGTCGACGATGGTAGCGTTGGCGTTGAAGCCGAAGCCGGTGATGCCGATCGCGCGGGTCAGGAAGTCTAGCGGCTGGACCCACTGGAATTCCAGGCCGTTGATGGTCAGCTTGTTGGGCACGTTGACCTGCGAAGTGACCTGCACCTGCGCCTGGCTGGGCCCGCCTCGCGCGTTGATCGCGATCTGCTGCGTCGAGTTCAGCGTGTCATAGGTGATGCCATATTGCGCCAGGTTCGAGAAGGGCACCGTCGAGATCGCGGTCGTCGTGAAGCCCTCGATCGACTTGCGGAAGGCGTTGAAGCTGATCACGCCTTCCCGCCCGGTATAATATTCGAAGCCCAGGTCCAGATTGGTCGACAGATAGGGCGCCAGCGCCGGATTGCCGATCGAGGCCTGGTCGGCCGAGGGGGCGCCGAAATTGACGCCCGGCAGCTGCGCCGACGGATCGGGACGGGTCATCGTCCGCGAGCCCGCGACACGCACCACCGCATGCTCGCCAATGTCATAGGCGAGCGTCGCGGCGGGCAGCCATTCCGAATAGACGTTGCGCGTGTTGGCGATGTTCACGATGCTCGGATAGCGGCTGCCATCGGGCAGCGAGGCGCCCGAGGCGGTCGTGTTGCGCGGATCGGGCAGCGAGACGCGGCCCGAAATCGTCTGGATCGTGTTGACGTAGCGCACGCCGACATTGAAGCGCAGCGTATTGCCGCCCAGTTCCTGTGCGCCGTTGACGGTCGCGAAGGCCGACTTGACGATCTCCCGGATATAGCCCGCGCTCGCGCCGGTGTTCGCGCCGCCATTTTCGGGGGCGTTGTCATGATAGAATTGATAGTTGCTGGCCTTTGCGAAGGCGGGCCAGTTGACCGTCACGAACCCGGCCGGTCCCGGCATCAGATAGCTCGACGCCGCGCTGTTGGGGATCAGCGACCCGCCATAGTTGACCGGCCCGCTCATCCCCGCCGTATAGCCGGTGCCATAGCCCGGATAGGTGGGATAGCCGGCGGGCGCCGCGCCGGGCGCGTTCAGGCCCTCGCAGGGCGGCTGCGAATTGGGGGAGGGGACCGCGACGTTGGGATTGTTGCCGCACACCGCGTTCTGCCAATATTGGCTGTTATCGAAACCCCGGATGCGCCGCGCGGTATTGTCGAACGCGCCGCCGATCTTCACGTTGAGCGCGGTGTCGCCCCAGGTCAGGTCGCCGCGCATCCCCTTGTTGATGTACAGCCGCCGCTCGTCCTGGAGGTTGACGCGGCTGCCCGCATTCCAGCCGAAATTCTTCGGGTCGTTCAGGTCGAGCGCGCTGGTGATCGTCGGGATGCCGCCGTCGTTCGAATAGGTGACGGTGTTGCCGGCGCCCAGCGGCGTGGTCATGCCGACGGTCGGGCTTTCGCGGTGGAAGGTCGAGCGCGCGTAATTGCCCTGGATGTTCAGCTTGAGCTTGTCGTTGATCTCCCACTCGCCGCCGGGATTGACGCTGAACAGGTGCGTCGTCTCGGTATAGGGGCGGAATTCGTTGAAGAACTGGACATTGGCGAAGGTGCCGCCGGTCACGGTGCAGCCCGCGCTGCAATCCGCCTTGTCGAAGGTCAGGTTGGTCGGGATGATCGCGCCGTTGCGGACGATCCACGCCATGTTCTCGCGGGTCAGCTCGTTCTTCTTGAAGCCGTACAGGCCGTCAATGTAGAAATGCAGCTGGTCGGTGGGGCGATATTCGGCGCTGACGATCGCGTTGACGCGGTCGCGGGGCCCGCGGATGCTGGTGACGCGGCCCAGGCGCGGCAGCAGGCCGTTGTCGATCTGCTGGATGGTCGCGCCCGGATTGTTGGCGAGCAGGAAGTTGCGGTCGATCGTCGTCCCCGCCACCAGGCCGCCGCCCGCGCCCGCAGGCACGACCGACGGGATCGTCCAATTGCCGCCGCCGGAGCTGTTGCATCCGCTGGTCGCGCCGCATTGCGCGGCGGTCAGCGCGGGGTTCGTATAGCCGATCGTCTCGAAACCGCGCGTGTCGGTGAACAGCCGCTGCGCCGAGACGCCCGCCAGGATGCCGACGGTGTCGTTGCGCCAGCTGCCGATCAGTGATCCGCGCGCGCCGATCCGGTCCTCGGGCGTCTGGTTGGACGCCTGGACGTTATAGGCGACGAACGAGGTCTGGCGATCGAAGGGCCGCGCCGAGCGCAGGTCGATATTGCCCGCCGCGCCGCCTTCGAGCAGGTCGGCGGTATAGCTCTTGTTCACGGTCAGCTTGGTGAACAGGTCGGTCGGGAAGAAGCTGAGGTCGACCGAGCGGTCGGTGCCTTGCGCGTCGGTCGCGCCCGAGGAGGCGACGGCGATCGGCGCACCGTTCAGCGTGACGTTGGTGAAGTTCGATCCCAGGCCGCGAATGGCGACGTTGGTGCCTTCGCCGGTCACGTCGCGGGTGATGGTCACGCCCGGAATGCGGTTGAAGGACTCGGCGATGTTGGTGTCGGGGAACTTGCCGATATCCTCGGCGAAGATCGAATCGGTAAAGCCGGTCGAGGCACGCTTGGCGTTGGTCGACTTGGCCAGGCTCGAGCGATAGCCGGTGACGACGATGTCCTCGCTCGTCGTGCCCTGGGTCTGGTCGGTCTGCGGCGCGGGGGGCGTCGATGGGCCATTGTCCTGGCCGTCGGCGGGAACCTGTTCCTGGGGCGGCGGCACCGCCTGGGCGAGCGCGGTCGACGCGCTCATGGCGCCGGCGGCGGTCGCGCACAGCAGGGCCAGGCGGCGCAGGCGGATGGGGGGCACAGTCCTCATGTCAGGTCCTCTCGGTCGGTCCGCTGCCCTTCGCCGGGACATGCGGCTATTCGAATATTGATGGCGGTCGGGGCGATCAGGCGTCGGGCGAGCGGTGCGGCAAGGCGGCGGCCGATGATGCGGGCCGCGTGACGCCCGATCGGGTCGGGCATGATGATGCCATGGATGTCATTCCGCTTCCCCTCACAACCGTCTGATGCGGCTTCGTTGATAGCGGTATCGTCAGGCCTATTGGTCTGTAAGTCAAATGAAATTGGCTAGACCAAAGCATCCCGGCGAAGAATTTTGCCTGTCTGCAAGCTGTTATCGATTGCGGGCCGCCATTCGCGGGCGCCATGGTCGCGGTGCGGTCGGCGCAGGGAGTTGCAAGGCAGGTCGGTCATGCCGTCCGCTCGCGCCGACTCCCCACAGGCGGCCGGACCAAAGGCGTCGCGATAGTCCGGCCTCGCTCCGCCTCCGGTCAGTGCGCCTGGCCCGGCGCGTAGGGAAAGCTCCGCGCCTTGTACCAGGCCAGGTCATGCTCGGGCGCACGGACCCCGGCGGGGAGGGGGCGATGGTTGACCGACATCCAATAGGTCAGGCTCGCGTCGCGCCACCACCGGGCTTCCTTCTCCTGGATGGCGAGATAGGTCGCGGTCTTCTGCCAGCGTTCGGCATCGATTTTGGGACGCAGCATGTCCCATTGCCGCTGCATCTGGCCGACATAGGCGACGCCGCGATCATGATGCGCGACCATCTCGTCCCACAGAGTGCGCCCGCTCGCCAAGCGGCGATCCCAGGGCAGGTGGTGGAACCAGAGCAGCATCGACTCGGGCGTCGTTGCCGGGTCGGCGAAGGCCTTGGCGACCGGCGCGGCATATTGGCCGACCGCGTTGCTGCCCTTCGCGGTCCGGTCGAAGCCGATGCCGTCCGCATCGGCGCGGTGATAATAGGCCGGGTTCCATTCGGGGCGCGCCAGATCGGCCACCCATGGCCCCGGCCCGTAATGATGGCCGGTCGCCATCAGATGCGCGAGGCCGAGCGGGCCGGTATAGTCGACCACCGCCTCGCGCGATCCCATCATCATCGCGGTGACCGTATCGACCACCTGACGGTCGGTGCCGAAGGTCTGCTCCGTCCAGTCGCGCGCAATGGCCTGTGCCGACAGGTCGGGATCCCATGCGAGGCGGCCGAAGGCGTACCAATTGGCCTGGTTGAAGGTCGATCCGCTCCAGTCGCGGTCGCGGCCGATATTGGCGACGCCCGCCATGCCCGAAAGCGCATGATGCTCCGCCGCGCCGTCGACCACATCGGCGACCGTCTCGCCCGGCTTCCACCCGGTCTTCGCGTCGAGGACCTCGGTGAACAGCGGGCCGAGATAGGCGAGATGGGTCGCGAAGCCGAGATATTCCTTGGTGATCTGGAACTCGATCATCAGGGGCGTGCGCGGCATCGCACCGAACAGCGGGTGGAAGGGCTCGCGCGGCTGGAAGTCGATCGCGCCGTTCTTCACCTGCACTAGCACATTGTCGGCGAACTTGCCGTCCAGCGGCTTGAACTCGGTATAGGCCTGTTTGGCGCGATCTTCGGGATCGGTCTCGGCATAGACGAAGGCGCGCCACATCACGATGCCGCCATGGGGTTTGACGGCGGCGGCCAGCATGTTGGCGCCGTCCGCATGGCTGGCCCCGTAATCGCGCGGGCCCGGCTGCCCCTCGCTATTGGCCTTGACCAGGAAGCCGCCGAAATCGGGGATGGCGCGATAGATCTCGTCCGCCTTGGCCTTCCACCAGGCCGCCACCGCCGGATCGCGCGGGTCGGCGGTCTTCAGTCCGCCCAGCTCGATCGGTGCGGAGAATTTGACCGACAGATAGACGCGGATGCCCCAGGGGCGGAAGACATCGGCCAGCGCCGCCGCCTTGGCGATATAGGGCGCGGTCAGGCTGTCGGCCTTGGCGTTGACGTTGTTCAGGACGGTGCCGTTGATCCCGATCGAGGCGTTGGCGCGAGCATAGTCGGTATAGCGCGGATCGCGGAAGTCGGGCAGCGTCCACCAGTCCCACAGCGACTGGCCCGCATAGCCGCGCTCGATCGAGCCATCGAGATTGTCCCAATGGTTCAGCACGCGCAGCTTCACCTTGGGCGCGGACCGCAGCTCGACCCGATCGGCCGTTCCGCCGGTGGAGAGATGGCGGAGCAGCGCAAAGGCACCATAGAGCGCGCCGCGATCGCTGTTGCCTGCTATCAGAAGCATGGTCCGGCCCTGCAACGTCACCGGGCGGACCAGATACCCTTCCTCGCCCAGCCCGCCGAAATTCAGCCCTAGCGTGCGCAGGGCGGGGTCCGAAGCGGTCGCCACCATGACGGGCGGCATGCCCGAGGGCAGGGCGCGCCTCAGTTCGGAGCCCGCCAATTCCAGCGTCGGGGACGTGCCCGAAACTCTGACATCGGCCTGCCCGACCGTCGGTGCGGCGGTGCGCAGCCACAGCGCATAGCCATCGTCCGCCATCGCCGGAAAGGGCAACGCCACCAAGGATAGGGACAGCGCGGTGGCCCATGCGCGAATCCGTTTCATGCCATGCTCTCCCGATGTGTCGGCGATTGACAAGCCGACGCTTGACCCGCACGTTACCGCTATCAGACCAATTGGCAAGTCCGGTCAGACCGGCTGCCTGACAGGAGAGGGCCGTCATGAGCCGCAGGCATCGAATGATTCGCCATGCCGTTTCGCGCGGCCATCCTTCTGTCGCGTTTCTGGTCGCCTGAAGGACGCCGCCATGCCCAAGATCGTTTCCGCCCGCCTGATCGTGACCTCTCCGGGGCGCAACTTCGTCACGCTGAAGATCGAGTGCGACGACGGCAGCACCGGCCTGGGCGACGCGACGCTCAACGGTCGCGAACTCAGCGTCGCCAGCTATCTGCAGGATCACGTCATCCCCTGCCTGATCGGGCGCGACGCGCACCGGATCGAGGATATCTGGCAATATCTCTACAAGGGCGCCTATTGGCGGCGCGGCCCGGTGACGATGACCGCGATCGCGGCAGTCGACATGGCGCTGTGGGATATCAAGGGCAAGATCGCCGGGCTGCCCGTCTATCAGCTGCTAGGCGGCGCGGCGCGTGACGCCTGCCTGGTCTATTGCCACGCCAACGGCACCAGCATCGAAGATACGATCGCCACGGCGATCCGCCACCGCGACGAAGGCTATCGCGCGATCCGCCTGCAATGCGGGGTGCCGGGGCTGGCCTCCACCTATGGCGTCGCCAAGGCGGGACAGCGTTACGAGCCCGCCGATGCCGACCTGCCCAGCGAGAGCGTCTGGTCGACCGAGAAATATCTGCGCATCGTCCCCGAACTGTTCGCCGCCGCGCGCGAGGCTTTGGGCTGGGACGTGCACCTGCTCCATGACGTCCACCACCGGCTGACCCCGATCGAGGCGGCGCGGCTGGGCAAGGATCTGGAGCCCTATCGCCCCTTCTGGATCGAGGATGCGACCCCGGCCGAGAACCAGGATGCGTTCCGCCTGATCCGCGAGCATACGACGACGCCGATCGCGGTGGGCGAGATCTTCAACTCGATCTGGGATGCCAAGCATCTGATCGAGAACCAGCTGATCGACTATGTCCGCGCTACCGTCGTCCATGCCGGGGGGCTGACCCATTTGCGGCGGATCGCCGCGCTCGCCGATCTGTATCAGGTCCGCACCGGCTGCCACGGCGCGACCGACCTGTCGCCCGTCACCATGGCGGCGGCGCTGCACTTCGGGTTGTCGGTCCCCAATTTCGGCATCCAGGAGCATATGCCGCACACGGACGAGACCGACGCGGTTTTCCCGCATCATTACCGGTTCGAGGACGGGATGATGCATCCGGGCGATGCGCCGGGGCTGGGCGTCGAGATCGACGAGGCACTGGCGGAAACCTATCCCTATAAACGCGCCTATCTGCCGGTGAACCGGCTGGAGGACGGCACCCTGTGGAGCTGGTGAGATGAGCGACATGGCCAACGCCGCCGCGACCGCCCCCGAAACCGCCGCGCATGCCGTGCCGCCGCCGCGCGGGCGGGTCCGCTGGGTGATTTGCGGCCTGCTCTTCGCCGCCGTGGTGCTCAGCTATATCGACCGGCTGGTGCTGGGCGTGCTCAAGCCGCAGCTGACCGCGCTCTATGGCTGGACCAATAGCGGTTACGGCGACATCACCGGCTATTTCCAGGTCGCCTATGGCATCGGCTTCCTGTTGTTCGGCTGGCTGATCGACCGGATCGGGCCGCGCGCCGGGTATCTGCTGGCGATGGGCAGCTGGACCATCGGGCATTTCGCGCAGACGCTCGTCACCTCGACCACCGGCTTCGTGATCGCCCGCATCCCGCTCGCCTTCGGGGAGGCGGGGACCTATCCCTCGGCGCTGGCCGCCGCGTCGCAATGGTTTCCCAAGAAGGAACGGGCGCTGGCCATCGGCATCTTTAACGCCGGGGCCAATGTCGGGGCGGTGGTGACGCCGCTGCTGATCGGCTTTATCGTCGCCGATCTTGTGCTCGACTGGCGCTGGGCTTTCATCATCACGGGGCTGTTCAACCTCGTCTGGCTGGCGGCCTGGTGGCGGCTCTATCACCCGCCCCATGCCCATCCGCGCATCACGCCCGAGGAGCGCGCCTGGATCGAGACCGAGCCCGCCGAGACGAGCGGCCGTGCCGGATTCCTCACCGTCCTGCGCCATCGCGAGGCCTGGTCCTATATGACCGGGCGCTTTCTGATCGATCCGGTCTGGTGGACCTTCCTGTTCTGGTTGCCCGATTTCTTCCACAGCCGTTACGGCTATGATCTCAAGAGCTTTGGGCCGCCTCTTGTCGCCATCTATATTATGGCGGATGTCGGTGCGATCGTCGGCGGCTGGTATTCGTCACGGCTGCTGAAGGCCGGGGTGGCGACCGGGCGGGCGCGCAAGCGGGCGATGTTCTTCTGCGCGCTGTTCGCGCTGCCGGTGATGTTCGCGGCGCAGGCGAGCAGCATCTGGATCGCGGTGGCGATGATCGGCCTGGCCTGCGCGGCGCATCAGGGCTTCTCGACCAACCTCTTCGCCCTGCCCGGCGACCAGTTCCCCCGTTATGCGCAAGGTACGTTGATCGGGCTGGGCGGCTTTGCCGGGGCGGCCGGCGGCTTCATCGCGTCGAAGGCGCTGGGCATGTTGCTCGACCGGGTGGGTAGCTACCAGCCCTTCTTCATCGCCTGCGGCTTGGCCTATCTGGTCGCGCTGCTGGTCTTCCACCTGCTCAACCCGCGCTATCGGGACGTCCGGATCGCGAAGACACGCGACTGACGCGAGGACGGGGCGTGACCGACCCAGCCATGGGTCGGCTTCATGCTGCACTGCATCCAAATCCAGCGGCGCTCGTTGCATCCCCAAGCGAACCACGGTCGTCGCAGACCCGTGAGGACGCCTTTCGGGAGCCCGCCATGACCGACACCGCATCGCCTTCGACCTCTTCCGCTCGTCCTCGGCTGGCGCTGGCCTTGCAGGGGGGCGGGGCGCACGGCGCCTATGGATGGGGCGTGATCGAGCGCCTGCCGGAGGAGGACATCGACATCGTCGCGGTCAGCGGGGCGAGCGCCGGGGCGTTGAACGGCACCGCGCTGGTCGCGGGACTGGCCGTCGGCGGCCGGGACGGCGCGCTGGCGGGGCTGGAGAGGCTGTGGAAGGCGGTGTCGCACGGATCGCCGCTACGCGCCTTCGATCACCAATGGGGCGGGCCGCTGTTCGAGCCGTGGTTCCGGCGCTCGCTCGAAATGTCGAAGATGATGAGCCGCTATCTGGCGCACCTTTCGCCCCAACTGCGCGAGATGCGGGCGCTGCGTCAGGTGGTGTCGTCGAGCATCGATCTGAGCGCCCTGACGCGCGACGGGGCGCTGCCGCTCTATATCGCCGCGACTGCGGTGTCGAACGGTGCGGCGCGCCTGTTCCGCAACGACGAGATCACGGTCGATGCGATCATGGCGTCCGCCTGCCTGCCCGATCTGTTCGCGGCGGTGACGATCGATGGCGAGGACTATTGGGACGGCGGCTTTTCCGCCAACCCCGCGCTGGAGCCGCTGATCTTCGACCATCATGGCGCGACCGACCTGTTGATCGTGCAGATCACCCCCTTCGGTGTGGACGAGGCACCAACCTCACTCGGCGGGATCATCGGGCGGATGAGCGATATCGGGTTTAACGCCTGTCTGCTGCGCGACCTGAAGGCATTGACCGAGGTGCAGGCCATCGCCCGCAGCGCAGGTTCGTCCGATCCGGCGATGCAGGCGCTGGCCGCGACCAATCTGCACATGATGGCTGCCCCGACCGCGCTGGCCGAACGCGGATCGGCGAGCAAGCTCGACACCCGCTGGTCCAAGATCCAGGAACTGCGCGAGTTGGGGCGGGCGACGGCGGCGGCGTGGCTGGACGAGAATGCCGGTCAGTTCCGCCGGTCCTCGACCCTGACCGATGACGACCTGCCCGAGGCGGTGGCGGCCTGATCCCCCCATCGCTGGGTGGGACGCGGACCGATCAATGCCAGCTGGTCGCCCGCCGGATCGCCGCGTCGACGGGCACGTCATGCAGCCGCCGATAGCGTGCCTCGACAAGGCTGAAGAGTCCGAACGCCAGCAAGCCTGCGCCGACGATCAGGTCGAACGGGTTGGTCAGCCATGACAGGACCCGCGCCATGCCGCCGGCCTCGCCCGCCTGTTCCTCGATCCCGGCCCGTGCGAGCAGATAGCCGCTGATCAGGAACACCAGTCCGCGTGCGGCATATCCCGCGCGACCGCTCCACTGCACCCAGCGTTGCCGCGCGACCGAGGCGTCCAGATAGCGCAGGAAGGACCCCTTCGTCGCCTTGACCAGCTGGACCGCGCCCAGCGCCGCCAGCACCACCGCCCCGACCAGCACGAGCGCCCAGCCGCCGGGCAGTTGGAGCGCCGTTCGCGCCCCTTCGCGCGTGCCGTCCCCGGACAGGGCCGCGCCCCGCATCACCGCGACGGCCTGCCACGCCAGGAAAAGGTGCACCGCACCGCTGACCCCCGCGCCGATCCGCTCCATCACGCCCTTGCGGTCGGTGCCGTGACGCTCGATGTCGAGCGCCGCGTCGGCCAGGCGCCAGATGCCATAGGCCACCAGGCCGACGGCGATGATGCCCAGCAGGATCTGGCCGCCGCCCCGCCCGAGATACTCGATGGCGCCGCTGGGGTCCTCGGCCCTGCCGGTGCGAAGGATAAGAAAGGCGATGACGAGATAGAGCAGGCCGCGCGTTGCAAAGCCGATCCGGGTGAGGGCGGTCAGGCGCGAATTGGCGTTCATGCGATCTCCTTTGCCCACGAAAACAAGGGCAAGGCGATCTCGTTCCCGGATCGGAACGACGTATTCGGGTCGGGGCGGCTCCAGCACCCACCCGTCTGGGCGACAGGGTGATCGAACGCTCCGGTCCGCGCCCCGCGACGAAGTTCTAGGGGCGATCGACATTCAGCGATGCCTTATCCTTCCCTCGCCCCTCGCAGAGGGGAGAGGGTTGCGCAGACTTGGCCTTTGCGAGAGCAAAGGCTTAGTCGGAGCTGGGTGAGGGGTGGGCGCTCGCGAAGCGAGCGCGCGAGCCTTTGGGCTCGCTCAACCCCTCATCCAAGCTGCGCTAGCCAGCAGGCTGGCAAGCTCCGCTAACCCTCTCCCCTGTCCAGGAGAGAGGGGAAGAAGACGCAATTGTGAATGTCGATCCGCCCTAGGTCGGCCCGATCCCGGTGTGGCGTCCCGGCCACACCCCGGTCCCGTTCTGCTGATGTTGCAGCCCTGCAATCCGCGCGATACACCGGGACGGCATCCGGGCGTCATGCAGACCGTCGCCCGTCCTGAACCGATCGAGACCATGGACCTCGAAACCCGCCTTCTCATCGTCGACGACGATCCCGGCATTCGCGAGCTGACGGCGGCGTTCCTCACCGACCATGGCTATGTCGTCGATGTCGCCGAGGATGCGGCGGCGATGCGGGCGGCGCTGGTGCGCCATGCCTATGCGCTGGTCGTTCTCGACGTGATGATGCCGGGGGAGGACGGGCTGTCGGTGCTTCGCAGCCTCGACCGTACGACCGCGCCGCCGGTCATCATCCTGTCGGTGATCGGCGAAGAGGTCGACCGGATCGTCGGACTGGAAATGGGCGCCGACGATTATATCGCCAAGCCCGCCAATCCGCGCGAACTGCTCGCCCGCATCCGCTCGGTCCTGCGTCGCAACCAGGGGCGGCCGGCTGCGATCGCCTCGGTCCAGACGGCATCGCCGGAGCGTGCATATCTGCGCTTCGCGGGCTGGCGGCTCGATCCGCTGGGACGGCAGCTGTTCGATCCGGACGAGGTCCTCATCAACCTGTCCGATGGCGAGTTCCGCCTGTTGATCGTGCTGGTCGAGCATCCGCGCCGCGTCCTGACCCGCGACTTCCTGCTCGACCAGTCGCGCGGGGCCAATGCCGAGCATTTCGACCGCGCGATCGACGTCCAGATCAGCCGGTTGCGCCGCAAGCTGCAACGATCCGACGGGCGCGGCGGCGACGATCTGGTCCGCACCGTGCGCAACGAAGGCTATCTGTTCACGGCCGATGTCGAGCGTCGCTGACCGGCGACGCGACCGGCGCGGGTCCTCGATCGCGGCGCCGATCTTCCTGCTGGTCATCGTCTCCGTCCTGGTGGCGACGGCGATTTCGTTCGTGGTCACCTTTTCCGGGCCGCCCCCCTTCGACTTTCCCAGCAGCCTGCGCTCGATCGCGTTGACGCTGGAAGGCAAGGGGCCGCCGCCTTTCGACCGGGGCGGCCCGCCGCTCGGCGTGGCGCAAGCGGCCGATGGCCAGGATCCCGGACCGGGGCCGCCACGGCGTCGAAGGGAACGGGCCGCGCCCATGGCCCGTAGCGGGGAAGTCGCCGATCCCACCGCCCGTCGTCGCCTCGCCGCCGAGTTGGGCGTCTCGCCCACCGCTGTCCTGGCCTTTACCGAAACGGCGGGCAAGACGGAGCGCGATGCCTTTGTCGGCAGCTTCACCTTCGCCTGGCATGAGGGAGCGGGCTGGTGGGTCGTGCGCAGCCATGTGCCGCCCTATCTGACGCGCTGGCACGTCCGCACCCTGCTGGCGATGCTGGTCGCGATCCTGCTGCTGTCCCTGCCGGCCTGGTGCATCGCCCACGCGCTGACCCGGCCCCTGCGCCGCCTCGCCAGCGCCGCCGATCAGGCGGGCACCGGCGCCGCGCTGCCCGCGCTGCCGGGGGGCAGTCGCGAGGTGCGCGATCTGGCGCGTGCGGTGACGACGATGCACGCCCGTCTGGCGCATCATGCCGAGGCGCGCACCGCGATGCTGGCGGGGATCGCGCATGACCTTGGCACGCCGCTGTCGCGGCTCGCCTTTCGCGTCGAACAGCTGCCCGAGGACGCCCGCGCCCGCGCCGCCGCCGATATCGGCGAGATGCGCGCGATGATCGCCGCCACGCTGGCCTTCACTCGGGACGAGGCGATCCAGGCCGACGCGCGTCGCCTCGACCTGGCCAGCCTGCTCGACAGTCTGGTCCAAGACATGGCCGATGCCGGTCAGCCCGTGACGCTGATGCCCGGCCCGCGTGCGGTCGTGCGCGGCGATACGGCGGCGTTGCGGCGGCTGTTTGCCAATCTGATCGAGAATGCCGTGCGCTATGGTGAGCGGGCGAGGGTCGGGTGGGAGATTGCGGGCGGGAATGTCGGCATATGGGTGGCCGACGACGGACCCGGCATCGATCCGGCGCAGGCGGAACGGCTGTTCCAGCCATTCGTGCGCGGCGACCCCTCGCGCAACCGCGCCACCGGCGGCACCGGGCTGGGTCTCGCCATCGTCCGGTCGATCGCGACGCGGCACGGAGGCGCGGCGACGCTGGAAAATGGCGATCGCGGCGCGATGGCGCGTGTGGTGCTGCCGCTGGCGAGCTGACACACGCTGTAACATCATGGCGGCATCCCGACATAGCCGGGCAATCCGCCACGCCGACATGCTCCTTCTGTCCGAAGGAGTATGAGTGCATGTCCGACCGCCACCCCGACCACGCCCACAGCCTGGCCGACGATCTGAAGGTCATGGAGACGCTGATGGCGCGCCGTCGCGCGCTGAAGTGGTTTGCCGGTGCGGGCACCGCCGCGCTGGTCGCGGGTTGCGGCGGCAGCGACGCGGCGTCGGGCAGCGTCGCGGTGGTAAGCGGCTCCACCGCCGGCGCCACGCCGACACCAACACCGACCGCTACCCCCACGCCGACCGCCAGCGGCACGAGCACGGCCTGCATCGCCGACCCGGCCGAAACCGCCGGCCCCTATCCCGGCGACGGCACCAACACCGCCTCCGGGGGGACGTCCAACATCCTCACCGTGAGCGGCGTCGTGCGCAGCGACATCCGCCCCAGCTTCCTCTCGACCACCACGGTCGCGACCGGCGTGTTGTTGAAGATTACGCTGACCCTGGTCGACGTCAACGCCACCTGCGCACCTCTCGCGGGTTATGCGGTCTATCTGTGGCATTGCGACCGGCAGGGGCTCTATTCGCTCTATACCGCCCCGGCGGAAAGCTATCTGCGCGGGGTCCAGGTGACCGATGCCAATGGCCAGGTCAGCTTCACCACCATCTTCCCCGGCTGCTATGACGGGCGCTGGCCGCATATGCATTTCGAGGTCTTCTCCAGCCTCTCCAATGCGCTGGGCGGTCGTTATGCGGTCCTGACCTCGCAGTTGGCGATGCCGAGCGCCGTCTGCTCGACCGTCTATGCCGATGCCACGACCTATCCGTCGAGCGCCGCGAAGTTCGCGCGTATTTCGCTGTCGAGCGACGGCATCTTCGGCGACAACAGCGCGGCGCAGATCGCCCAGCAGACGCCGGTGCTCAGCGGCAACGTCACGGCGGGTTACGACGCGACCGCGCTGATCGGTATCGCCCGCTGAATTCCCTCGTGCAAAAGCATTTGGCCGATGCTTTTGCACGCCATGCCGCAGCGGCTCCTGCGGGTCGAAGCCGGTGGGCGCGACAGGCATTGAGCCGAGAGGCGCGATGCCGGTAGTGATCGAGTATCATGATCTATCCATCCCGAATAATCGATTGGACAGATTGCCTGCGCGCGCGGCACTATCATGTGGTGAAGTGACATCGGTAGGAAGAGGACACCGAGATGGCCGATTACGAAAAGCCCAAGAGCGGCGGTTGCCCGATGGGTGGCAAGGGCGGCGGCGAGGTCAAGGCCCGGTCGCTGCTGGGACGGACCAACAAGGACTGGTGGCCCGACGCGCTGCCGATCGACATGCTGCACCAGCACGGCATCTCGCCCGACCCGATGGGCGAGGGCTTCGACTATGCCGAGGCGTTCAACGCGCTCGACTATGCCGCGGTCAAGGCCGACCTGCTCGCGCTGATGACCGACAGCAAGCCGTGGTGGCCCGCCGATTACGGTCATTACGGTCCCTTCATGATCCGCATGGCGTGGCACGCCGCCGGCACCTATCGCGTGACCGATGGGCGCGGTGGTTCGTCCTCGGGGCAGCAGCGTTTCGAGCCGCTGAACTCGTGGCCGGACAATGGCAATCTCGACAAGGCGCGGCGCCTGTTGTGGCCGATCAAGCAGAAATACGGCAAGCATATCAGCTGGGCCGATCTGTTCATCCTGGCGGGCAATGTCGCGATCGAGAGCATGGGCGGGCCGACCTTCGGCTTCGCGGGCGGCCGCAAGGACGTCTATGCGTCGGAGGGCGATACCTTCTGGGGCGCCGAGGAGCTGTGGGTCGATGAAGGCGCGCAGACCCGCATCACCGAGGAGACGCCCGAGCTCGAAGGACCGCTCGCCGCGATCCAGATGGGCCTCATCTACGTCAATCCCGAAGGGCCCGGCGGCAATCCCGACCCGCTGACCTCCGCGCGCGACATGAAGGCGACGTTCCGCCGGATGGCGATGAACTCCGAGGAGACGGTGGCGCTGACGGCCGGTGGCCATGCGTTCGGCAAGGCGCATGGCGCCAAGCCCGCCCCGCACTTCAAGAACCCGGCGGCGGAAGCGGTGCACCAGCAGGGGCTGGGCTGGCTGACCGACAGCGAGGAGATCGGCCAGGGGCATATCACCACCTCCGGCATCGAGGGCGCATGGTCGAACAATCCGACCAAGTGGACCGGCGACTATCTGCGCCTGCTGTTCAAATATGATTATGAACTGACGCAGAGCCCGGCGGGCGCCAAGCAGTGGACCCCGGTTAATCCCGACCCCGAGGATATGGCCCCCGACGCGCGCGATCCCAACAAGCGCGTGCCGACCATGATGACCACCGCCGACATGGCGCTGAAGATGGACCCCGAGTTCCGCGAGATCGCGCTGCGCTTCCGCGAGGATCAGGCGGCGCTGGACGACGCCTTCGCCCGCGCCTGGTTCAAGCTGACCCATCGCGACATGGGCCCCAAGATCCGCTATCTCGGCCCCGAAGTGCCCGAAGAGACGCTGATCTGGCAGGACCCCGTGCCGGAAGGCACCGTGCCGTCGGATGCGGCCGTGGCGGCGTTCAAGGAAGCGTTGCTTTCCAGCGGGTTGACGGTCGGACAGCTGGTCAAGACCGCCTGGGCCTCGGCCTCGACCTATCGCCGGTCGGACCATCGCGGCGGCGCGAACGGCGCGCGCATCGCGCTGGCCCCGCAGAAGGACTGGGCGGTCAACGAACCCGAACAGCTCCAGCAGGTTCTGGCCAAGCTGAACGAGCTGCGCGGCGACATGTCGCTGGCCGACGCGATCGTGCTGGCCGGCTCGGCAGCGGTCGAGAAGGCGGCGCGCGATGCCGGGTTCGACGTGGCGGTCCCGTTCCTGGGCGGTCGCGGCGACGCGACGCAGGAATGGACCGATGTCGAGAGCTTCATCTGGATGGAGCCGCAGGCCGATGGTTTCCGCAACTATCTGAAGACCCGCAACCCGGTGAAGACCGAGGAACTGCTGCTCGACCGGGCCTCGCTGCTCGGGCTGTCCGCACCGGAAATGACGGTGCTGGTCGGCGGCCTGCGCGTGCTGGGCGCGAACTTCGGCGATGCGCCGGAGGGCGTGCTGACCGATCGTCCGGGGCAGCTGACCAACGACTTCTTCGTCAACCTGCTCGACAATGACACCTTCTGGGATCTGGTGGATGCGTCGAGCGACGAGAAGTTCATCGGTTACGACCGTGGCGGCCGCCAGGAAAAGTGGCGCGCGACCCGGACCGACCTGATCTTCGGCTCCAACTCGCAACTGCGCGCGACCGCCGAAGTCTATGCCGAGAACGGGCACGAGGAGAAGTTCGTGCGCGACTTCGTGCGGGCTTGGGTGAAGGTGATGAACGCCGATCGCTTCGACGTGACCGCCAAGCCGGTGTCCGCCAACCAGGCCAGCTAACCACCCTCAGGGTGAGAAGGGGGCGCGGTGTCCGGACTCAGGTCCGGGTCGCCGCGCCCCTTTTTCATGTCGTCCGGATCGCGCGGCCGTGCCGCACCGGCGGCGTGCCGGACCGTTCAGCCTTGCAGCCAGTCCCGCAACAACTGGGTGACCTCGCCGGGGCGCTCCAGCGGGGCCAGATGCCCGCAATTGCGGATCTCGTGGAGCCGCGCGCCGGGAATTTGGTTGGACAGCTCGCGCGCTTCGGCGGGCAGGCAGATGCGGTCATATTCGCCCACCGCCACCAGCGTCGGCACCCGCACCGCCGCGATGGCCGCGCTGATATCCGGCCGGGCGAGCATGGCCCGCTGCTGGCGCTCGAACACGGCCGCGCCGACGCGCTCGGCCATCGCCTGGACCGGGCCGCTGACGATCGGGGTCAGCGTCGGGTCGGCATGGGGTGCGGTGGCGAGCAGGCCCTGCTCGGCGACGGTGCGCGGGCGCATCCGCATCGATGCGCGGGTGCCGAACAGCGCCACCCGCTGCACCCGCTCGGGCGCCTGGCGGATGACCTCCAGCGCGACATAGCCGCCCAGGCTGACCCCGGCGACCGCGAAGCGGGGCGGGGCATGGGCCAGCACCCGCGCGGCCATCGCCTCCAGCGTGTCGTCGACGGTCAGGTCGCCGAGCATCGGATGGGTGACGTCGCTCAGGTCGATCACCTGCCTGGCCCAGAGTTGGCCGTCGCAACCCATGGCGGGTAGCAGGATGAGGGGCGGCGCGTGGCGGATCATGTCAATCTCTCCCGATAAGGGGGCGTGGGGGTGGGATGGATCAGGCGAACAGGGTCAGCAGCCCGCGCGCCGGGTCGGTCAGCCCTTCCCAGATCATCTTGCCCGCGACCCACAGGATGACGAGCAGCCCGACATAGGCGAGCCAGCGATAGCGCTCGATCACGCGGGCGAGGATATTGGCGGCAAGGCCCATCAAGGCGACCGACAGGATCAGGCCGATGGCGAGGATGCCGGGATGGTCGCGCGCGGCCCCCGCGACCGCCAGCACATTGTCGAGGCTCATCGATATGTCCGCCACCGCCACCGCCCAGGCGGCGGCCCAGAAGCGGCGCGGCGCCCGGTGCGCCAGCGCATCGTCGTCGCCGTCGCCGTCGCCGCCACGCAGTTCGCGCCACATCTTCCATGCGACCCAGACCAGCAGCAGCCCGCCCGCCAGCACCAGCCCGACGATCTGGAGCAGCTGGGTCACGACCAGCGCGAAACCGATGCGCAGGACCAGCGCGGCGACCACGCCGACCAGGATCACCTTGCGCCGCATCGCCGGGGGCAGCCCCGCCGCCAGCGCGCCGACCACGATGGCGTTGTCGGCGGCCAGCAGGACGTCGATCAGGACGACCTGGGCAAAGGCGGCCAGGGCTGCGGGCGTGCCGATCGCGGCGAAGTCGGCGACGATATGCGGCCAGAGCGTCTCCATCGGATCAGCCCATCAGCGGGAAGGCGAGCACCGCCATCCCGACCAGCGTCATGACCGCGCAGACCATCGCGGCGGGGACCAGGGTGAAACGCTGGTGATCGGCCAGGTCGACGCCCGCCAGGCTGACCAGCAGATAGGTCGACGGCACCAGCGGGCTGAGCAGATGGACCGGCTGGCCCATCAGCGAGGCGCGGGCGATCGCCATCGGCGACACGCCATAATGCGTACCCGCCTCGGCCAGGATCGGCAGCATCCCGAAATAGAAGGCGTCGTTGGAGATGAAGAAGGTGAAGGGCAGGCTGAGCGCGGCGGTGATCGGCGCCATGTACGGCCCCAGCACCGGCGGAATCCAGCCGACGACCTCCTTGCTCATCGCCTCGACCATGCCGGTGCCCGACAGGATGCCGGTGAAGATGCCCGCCGCGAAGATCAGCGAGACGACCGACAGGACATTGCCCGCATGGGCGGCGATCCGCTCCTTCTGCTCGGCGACCTGCGGATAGTTGACGATCATGGCGACCGCAAAGGCCAGCATCATCAGCACCGACAGCGGCAGGATGCCCGAGACCAGCCCCGCGATCAGCGCGATGGTCAGCGCGGCGTTGAACCCGCGCAGGTGCGGACGGCGCGCCTCGGGAAATTGCGACACGGCCATGCCGGTGAAGGCGGTCGGCTCATTGGCCTTCACATGGCCGATGCGGCGACGCTCCTTGCGGCCGAACCAGATCGCCAGCCCGATCAGGAAGGCGAGCCCGGCGATCATGCCGGGGATCAGCGGCAGGAACAGCGTGGCGGGGTCGAGCTTCAGCGCGCTGGCGGCGCGGGCGGTCGGGCCGCCCCAGGGGGTCAGGTTCATGATCCCGCTGGTGCTCATCAGCAGGCAGCACAGATACAGCCGGTTCATGTCGTACCGCTTGTAGAGCGGCAGCAGCGCGGCGATGGTGATGATGTAGGTGGTCGACCCGTCGCCATCCAGGCTGACGATCGCGCACAGCACCACGGTTCCGATCAAGATGGCCAGCGGATCGCCGTGCACCACGCGCAGCAACCGGTTGACCAGCGGATCGAACAGCCCGGTATCGGTCATGATCGAGAAGAACAGGATCGCGAAGAGCAGCATGACGCCGGTCGGCGCGAGATTCTTGATGCCGTCGATCATCATGTCGCCCAGGCCGGAGGCGAAACCGGCGATCAGCGCGAAGGCGGTCGGCACGACGATCAGCGCGACCAGCGGGGTCATCCGCTTCGTCATGATGAGCGTCATGAAGGTGGCGACCATCAGGAAGCCAAGCAGGGCAAGATCCATCGAAGGATGCTCCGTGAGGGGAGGAGAGTGTTTCAGAAGGTGACGGCGATGCGCGTGCCGATCGTCTCGCCGCTGTCGGGGCCGGTAAAGGCGCCTGCGCGATTGTCGGTGTCCCAATGGACCCAGTTGAACTGGAGTCGGGTGAAGCTGTTGAGATACCAGTTGGCGCCGACCGTCGCGGCCCAGCCGCGCCCGCCGGTCAACAGGCTGGTATAGTCCAGATTTTCATAGCGCGCGGTCAGCTCGATCGCGCCGGGTCCGCCCTCGAAGATCGGTTTCAGCACGCGGGGCTGGCCGAAGCTGCCTAGGCGCGGGTTATAGGGGGGCAGGTCGCCGGTGACGAACCAGCCGCCCGACAGGCTCCATGCCTTGCTGAGGAAGTCGGGGCGGTCGCCGGTCAGGCGCGCGCGCCGCTCGCCCGCCTCGGCCATGACCCAGACCGGGCCGACATAGCCGCCCAGCTCCGCGCCATAGCCGGTGGTGCTGCGCCCGCCGAGCAGGGCGCCGGTCGACACCCGCAACGCGCCGTTGAAGCGGCCGCCGATCACCGTGTTGCGGGTCAGCGTGGTCGCCGCCGAGGACAGCGCCTCGTCAAAGCCCCACAGCCCGACATGGAGGACCGAACGCTCGCCCTTGATCGGGTTCCAGTGCGCGCGGGCCAGCACGGTGCGGCTGTCATTGGCGGCCTGGCTGCCGTCGATCCGGTCGCCGGTCAGCGTCAGCGAGGCGTGGCCGGTCTTCCAGAACAGGCGCGGCATGATGCCGACGCCGTAAAAGCCGCGCTGCGGGATGATCGCGGTGGCGACGACGGTGCGTTCCATGAAGGGCGTCGAGTCCGATCCGGTCGAGCCCTCGAACCCGCGATCGTTGAACAGATGCCCGGCGCGCAGGTCGTAATCCAGGCCCGGCCGGATACGGTTGCGCCAGCCGATGAAGGCGGTGACGATGTCGACGTCATTTTCGGAAAAGTCGGTTTCGAACTGGTAGAAGAAATGGGTGCCGACCCCGCCTTCCAGGCCCAGGCGTAGCGCGCGCATGCCGGTCGTGGTGATGTTGCGCCCGTCATAGCGCGATCCGAAGCTGGAGCTGACATCGGCCAGGATGCGACCGCGCGGCTTGAAGGTGTAGATGCCGTCCGCCGAGTGGAAGACGGGCAGGCCCGCCCCCCATTCGGTCGTCACGCCCGCCGCATTGGCCTGCCGCGCCTGCGCCACGTCGCGCTCGGCGGGGCCGGGGGGGACGAGTTGCGGCGCGAAGGGGCGGGTGACGGTGTCGCGGCCGGTCGTGTCGTTCTGCGCCAGTTGCGGTGCGGGCGTCGCCGCCGCTGCCGCCGGGGTGGTGGGGGCGGGCATGGTCCCGGCGATCGCGGCGGGGGCCTGCGTCCCCTCCAGCCGGTCGAGCCGGGCGCGCAGCGTCGCGATCTCGGCGGCCTGCTGGCGGACCAGCGCGGCGAGGTCGTCGTTGCTCGGCGTCTGGGCCAGCGCGGGGGTGGCGGCCAGCAGCGCGACCAGTGCGGTCGCGGTTCGGTACGGGATCATCGGGTTCGGGCCCCTTCGGCTAGAGTGGCGCGCCAGTCGGCCAGGAAGCGGCGGCGCTTGATCGTATCGAGATTGACGAGAAGCTGCGGCCCGACGCGGATCGGGCGTTGCTGTTCGGACGACAGGCGGGGCGCGCGGACATCGCCGCGCACCGGCAACAGCCATTGCCGCGCGAGGAGCGTCTGCCCGGAGCGCGACAGCAGGAAGTCGAGGAACAGCCGCGCCGCCGCCGGATGCCGCGCATCGCGCGTGATGAAGGCGACGCGCGAGGCGATGATCGTATAGTCGCGCGGAAACACCACCCGGATGCGCGGGTCGCGCAGCGCGCGGGTCAGCGCATAGGGGCCGACGACATTATAGGCGATGGCGATCCGCCCCGCCGCCACCGCGTCCAGCATCGGCTCGGTCGTGCGCGACAGCATCGGTCGGGTCGCCGCGATCGCCTGGACCAGCGAACGGGTGTCGCGGGTGATCGCATGATCCTCGGTCAGATAGAGATAGCCGACATTGGACCGGGCGGGGTCATAGGTGGCGACCTTGCCGGTCAGCGCGGCGCGACGGCTGCGCAGCAATTGCTCGAACGCCTCATGGGTGCGCGGCACCTGTGCCGCCGGGATGAGGCGGCGGTTGACGACGAAGGCGACCGGCTCGGCGGTGACGCCGTAACCCATGTTCTTCCAGACGGCCGTGGCGGGCAAAGCGGGCTTTTCGGGGCTGAGATAGCCTTGCGCATAGCCGTCGTTGATCAGCTTGGCCTGGAGATCCATTGCCGAGGACCAGACCAGATCGGCCCCCGCTGCGCCTTGCCGCGCCTCGGCGACGACGCGGTCGTAGATGGTGCTCGATTCCAGATCGTCATAGCGTACCGCGACGCCGGGATAGGTGCGGCGAAAGGCGGCGATCAGCGGCTGCATCGCGGCGGTGTCGGCATTGCCATAGACGCGCAGGCCGCCCTCGGCGCGCGCATCGGCGACCAGCGCGTCATAGGAGCGGGGATAGCCGACCGGGCGATGCGGCGCGCTGGCTTGCGCGAACGCCGGGGCGCCCAGCAGCAGCATCGATAGAATCAGGATTCGCATCGTTCAGGTCCTCTCGCTTCCCGCCTCTGAGTTCGGGTAAGCTCAAGGACATGAACTATGCCGGCAAGCTGTCATCCACCTTTCACCGGGCGGCGCGATGCGGATTCTGATCGTCGAGGACGATGCGGCGCTGGCGCGCGGGATCGTCGCGCTGCTGCGGGCCTCGGGCCATGCGGTCGATCACGTCGCCAGCGGCGAGGATGCGCTGATGGTGATCGCGGACGAGGCCTATGCGCTGGTCGTGCTCGATGTCGGGTTGCCGGGGATGGACGGTTTCTCGGTGCTGGAGACGTTGCGGCGGCGGGGGGCGCGCGTGCCGGTGCTGATGCTGACCGCGCGCGACGCGCTGGACGACCGGGTGCGCGGGCTGGACCTGGGCGCGGACGATTATCTGCGCAAGCCCTTCGCCCCCGCCGAGCTGGAGGCGCGGATCCGCGCGCTGGGGCGGCGGCGCGGCGGCGATCCGACCCCGGCGCTGGTCGTCGGCGCGCTGGTGCTGGACCGTTCGCGCGGCGAGGCGCGGGTCGGCGAGCGGGCGCTGGACCTGCGCCGCCGCGAATGGGCGGTGCTCGACTCGCTCGCCACCCGCGCCGGGCAGATCGTGCCGCGCGAGACGTTGCAGTCGGAGGTGTTCGGCTATGACGAGCCGGTCGGCCCCAATGCGATCGAGGTGAACATCACCCGCCTGCGCGGCAAGCTGGCCCCCGACGGCCCGGCGATCCGCACGGTGCGCGGGGTCGGCTATATGCTCGATGCCGATTGAACGCGCGCGCGGCGGCGCGCTGGCGCTGCGCACCCGACTGCTCGCGGCGATGCTGGCGCCGATGCTGGCGATCGCGGTGCTGCTGGGGCTGGCGGGGGCGACGCTGATCGCCGATGTCGTCCGCCGCACCAACGACCGCGTGCTCGGCGGGGCGCTGGGCGCGGTGGCGGAGACGGTGCAGGTGGAGCGGGGCGAGGTGACGCTCGACCTGCCCGCCGCGGCATTCGGGATGCTGGAGAATAGCGAGCGCGACAATGTCTATTACCGGATCGCGGTGGGTGGGCGCCTGCTGACCGGCTATGGCGACCTGCCCGCGCCGCATATCGCGGAACTAGCGCTCGACACGCCGCGCTTTCGTTTCGCGCGCTATCGCGGCCAGGATATCCGCGTCGCCGAGGTGCGCCGCGCGCTGCCCCGCATCGACGCGCCGGTGGTGGTGCAGGTGGCCGAGACCCTTGACGGTCGCCGGGCGCTGCAACGGCGGTTGGTGATCGCGCTGGTGCTGGGCGAGATCCTGCTGGTGGGCGTCGCGATGCTGCTGATCCGCCCGGCGCTGGCCTGGAGCCTGCGCCCGCTGGCGGGCCTGCGGGGGGCGGTGTCGGCCCGCGACCGGCGCGCGACGCCGGACCTTTCGCCGCTGGATACCGGCCCCTTGCCGGTCGAGCTTCGCTCGCTGGCCGATGCGTTCAACCATCTGCTTGCCCGGCTGGACAGCGCGACGGCGGGGATGCGGCGCTTTACCGCCGATGCCTCGCACCAGATGCGCACCCCGCTGGCGGTGCTGAAGGTGCAGGTCGCGCTGGCCCGGCGGGGCAGCCCGACCGCCATGGGCGAGATCGCCGATGCGGCCGACCGACTGGAGCATCTGGTGACGCAGCTGCTGGCGCTGGCCCGTGCCGAGGAGGCGGGCGTCGCACCCCCGCGCGAGCGGGTCGACCTGCGCGAAGTCGCGGTCGCCGTCATCAACCGCCGGATCGCGCAGGCGATCGAGGCGGGGGTCGAAATCCATCTCGATGCCCCGGCCGATCTGGTGATCGCCAGCCATCGCACGCTGGTTTTCGAAATCCTGTCCAACCTGCTCGACAATGCGATCCGCTATAATCGTCGCGGCGGCCAGGTGATGATGACCATCTCGGGCGAGCAAGGGACGGGGGCCAAGATCGTGGTGGCGGATGACGGCCCCGGCCTGCCCGATGCCGACCTGGCCCGTCTGGGCGAACGCTTCACCCGCCTTTCGACCGCACGCGACAGCCAGGGCAGCGGCCTTGGCCTCGCCATCGTCCGCTCTGCGGCATCGCGCCTCGATGCGTCGCTGGAGATCGTCAGCACCCGACCCGGCCTGCGGGTCACGCTGGGCTTCGGGGCGGCCGGAATGATCGGCAGCGACGGCGATCAGAAGCTGTAGGCCAGACCCAGCGCCCCCAGCCATTGCTGGCGCGACCCCGCCTGTGCGACGATCGGGCTGTCGCCGATGCTGCCCGTCATGCCGCCAAAGGTGCCGAGCGCGACGAGGTGCAGGCCGTGCAGCAGATTGCCGCGCAATGTGCGAACCCCGACAAGGCCGATCGTCCAGTTCTTGATCCCGCCCTTGGCATCATAGACGGGCATTCCGCTGCGCAGGCTTTGGGCGGGCGAGACGCTGTAATAGGTTCGCGCATAGCGATCCTCGGCCATGTCGACCGACGCCGTGAACGCCACCGCCATATGAAGCGATAGCGGCGTGAAATAGGTCAGGCCGGGCTGCCACAGCCCCGCATCATGGATTCCCGCCACATCGTGCCGATAGGACAGGGTGAGGGAAAGCGTGTCATAGGGGCTGGTCACGACGCCCGTTCTCTGGACCCCGACATAGCCGCCCAGTTCGATGGCGGTGCCCGGCGCGCCGAGCGCGCGGACGCGGGGATCGTGGATATCGCTTGGCGTGTTGCGGTTGAAATTGACCTGGGCGACGGGCCCGCCCTTAAACCGCCAGCCCGGCCCCGGCCGGTCGCGGAGCAGGTCGATGCTCAACTGGTTGCCCGCAAGGACGAAGGAATGTCCCTCGACCGAACCGATCGCGGCCGGGGCGACGACCGGGCTATAATGATCCGAGCCCTCATAGTCGGGAATGACGGCCAGACCGGCCCCCACCGCGACCCTGTCCCGGTCGAAGGGGGAGGGCTCGAGATGGGACTGGGCGAAGACCGGCGCTGCGATCAGCCCGGCCGCCGCGACCATGAAACGGAATGTCGACATGCGATCGTCCTTTCGATCAGCCGCCCAGGGCGACCTGCAACTGAATGCGCGCCAGCGCGCCGGCGGTGGTGTGATGGAGAAGGGCGCGCTTGGCGGCGATCTGCGCGGCCTGCGCGTCGATGAGCGGCCCGGCGGCGATGTCGCCGCGCCGATACCGCGCCTCGACCGCCCTGACGGTCTGCCGCTGGGCCTCGCTGTCCGCCGCCGCCAGGCCCCGTCGCCGGTCGAGCGCGCGGACCAGGGCCAGCGCATCGTCCACCTCGCGCCAGGCATTGCGCACCGTCTGCTGATAGGCGAGCGCGGCGCTGCGTTCTTCGGATCGACGCAGCGACAATTGGCGTTCCAGCCGCCCGCCCGCGAAGATCGGGATCGACAGGACCGGCCCCGCCCCGGTGGTGCGGGCGTCCCATCCGAAATCGGCGAGGTTCAGGACGTCGATCCCGAACAGCCCGGACAGGTTCAGGCTGGGATAGAAGTCGGCCTGTGCGGCGCCGATCGCGGCGGTCGCGGCGTGGAGCGCGGCTTCCGCGTCCAGAATGTCCGGGCGACGACGGGCGAGATCGCTGGGCAGCCCCGGCGCGGGCTCGACCAATACAGGCGCGGCGGGGCGGCCTGCGACGTCCGGCGGTGGCGTGTCGGGATTGTCGCCGACCAGGATCGCCAGGGCGCGGGCGGCGCGGGCGATGTCGGTGTCGAGCGCGAGCAGGGCGTCCTGTCGTGCCCGCTGCTCGCTTTCCACCGCGCGGGCATCGATGCCGCTGGCCAGCCCCCGTTCCCGGAGCGCGGCGGCGATGGCCAGCCTGCGCTCGCCCAGCGCGCGGTCGCGCTCGGCCAGGCCGCGCTCCGCGATCAGCCCGCGCCATTGCCAATAGGTCTGCGCCACCGCCGCCTCGACCGACAGGCGGGCGGCGCGGGCGGCGGCGTCGGCCTGCGCGATCCCGGCGGTCGCGACCTCCACCTCGCGGCGATGCTTGCCCCACAGGTCGATGGCCCATGTGGCGCTGATATCGGCCTGGTAGAGATCGAAGGCATAGCCCCTCGGAATGGCGCCCTCCGTCTCGCTGGGCGGCTGACCCAGCAGCGGCGCCAGCACCCCGGCCAGGCCCGCCGTGCCGATGCGGTTGCGACTATAGCCGAGCTGCCCGCCGATCTGCGGCAGGCTTTCGCCCCGTTTGGCGTCGCGCGCGATCCGCGCCGCCACCAGCCGTTCCTCCGCCATGCGCAGGTCGAGATTGGCGGTCAGCGCGTGCGCCTCCAACCCGTCCAGCGCCGGATCGCCGAAACGGTGCCACCAGGGCTCGGACGGCGCGGTCTGCGATGCGGTGGCCCCCTGCCACCGGGCGGGCAGATCGGCGACGGGCGGATGGAAATCCGGGCCGACCGTACAGCCGCTCAGCAACAGCAGGCCGAGCAACCCCGTGCCGACGATGCGACGGTCAAACATGGGCGGTCTCCCTGGACGCGTCCTCGCGCCCGAACAGCAACAGGTAGAAGGCGGGCAGGGCGACCAGCGTCAGGATGGTCGCGCCGATCAGGCCGCCGATCATCACGATCGCCATCGGACCCCAGAAGATGTTGAAGCACAGCGGGATGAAGGCCAGCACGGCGGCCAGCGCGGTCAGCACCACCGGGCGTGCCCGGCCGGTCGTCGCGTTCACCACGGCGTCGCGCACCGCCATCCCGTCGGCCCGGTATGATTGCACCTGATCGACCAGGATGATGGTGTTGCGCATGATCATCCCCGCCAGCGCGATCAGCCCCAGCAGCGCGACGAAGCCGAACGGCGCGCCGGTCAGCAGCAGCGCCGCCACCGCCCCGATGATGCCCAGCGGCGCGGTCGCCAGCACCAGCAGCGTTCGCGAGACGCTCTGCAACTGGATCATCAGCAGCACGAGCATGATCCCGACCGTCAGCGGCAGCAGGCGATAGATGGCCCGGTTGGCATCCGCCGACAATTCGCCGTCGCCGCCTTCCTCGAGCCGATAGCCGGGGGGCAGGGCGGCGCGGATCGCGGCGATCCGGGGGGCGGCGGCCTGAACGATCTCGGACGCCTGGACATCGCCGATCATGTCGGCCTGCACGGTCATGGTCGGCGCGGCATTGCGGGTCCAGACGACCGGCTGTTCGGTGGCGGGGCGAAGCGTCGCCACCTCGCCCAGCGGCACCATGCCATGGGACGTGGCGACGGGCATGTCGATCAGGCCGCCCAGATCGTGCCGATCCTCGGCCCGGCCGCGCACCATGATGCCGATCTGCTTGGTCCCGTTCAGCACCGCGCCCCCCGGCGCGCCTGACAGAATGGCGGCGAGGTCGCCCGCGACCTGCGCGCGGTCCACCCCCAGCGCCGCCGCCCGTTCCGGATCGATGGCGTAGCGCGCGACGGGCGCGGCGATGCCCCAGTTGATCTGAACGGCGGTGGTCGACGGGGTGGTGCGCAGCACGGCGGCGATCCGCTCCGAGATCGCGCGCAGCCGCGCCGGATCGCTCCCCACCACCCGGTACTGTACCGGCGCACCCAAGGTCGGCCCGAGCGACAGGCGGCGCACATGCAGGCTGGCTCCGGCGATGCCGGGCATTCGCTCCAGCTTGCGGATCAGCGCGTCGCGTGCCGCCAGGTCGGACGTGACCAGCATCACGGTCGCCGTCGCCGGATTGGGCAGCGCCGGACCATAAGGCAGATAGAAGCGCGCCGCACCGCGCCCGACATAGCTGTCCATGCTGCGGATACGGGGATCGCCGCGCAGCACGTCCTCCAGCCGCTTCACCGCGGTTTCGGTCGCCTCGATCGATGCTCCCGGCCGCATCGCGACATCGACCATCACCTCGGGACGGTCGGAATTGGGGAAGAATTGCTGCCGCACGAGCATCGCCCCGGCCAGGCTGACCGCCAGCAGCGCGACCGTGATGCCGACGATCAGCCAGCACCGGTCGAGCGCCCAGTCGATCGCGCCGCGCAGATATCGATAGGGCCTGGAAGGAATGGCGTCATGCCCATGGGCCCGCACCGGCTCCGGCAACAGCTTCACCCCCAGGAACGGCGTGAAGACCACCGCGACGATCCAGCTGACCAGCAGCGCCGACCCCGTCACCCAGAAGATGCCCCCCGCATATTCGCTGGTCGTCGACTGGGCGAGGCCGACCGGCAGGAACCCGACGATGGTAATCAGGGTGCCGGTCAGCATGGGAAAGGCGGTGTGGGTCCAGGCATAGGCCGCGGCCTCGCGCCGGTCGACGCCCTGTTCCATCTGGACGACCATCGCCTCGACGCTGATGATCGCATCGTCGACCAGCAGGCCGAGCGACAGGATCAGCGCACCGAGCGAAATCCGCTCCAGCCCGATCCCGGCCACCCCCATGTACAGGGCGACGATCGCCAGCGTCAGCGGCACCGACAGCGCGACGACGATCCCCGTCCGCCATCCCAGCGTGACGAAGGCGACGACCAGCACCACGGTCAAGGCGCAGAAGAACTTGACGAGGAAAGTGTTCACCGCCTCGCGGATATTGGCGCTCTGATCCTCCACCTGTGTCAGCCGCGCCCCGGCGGGCAGCGTCCGGCGGACCTCTTCGGCCGCCGTGCGGATGGCGTCGCCGAAGCCCAGGCCGTCCGCGCCCGGCGTCATCGACACGGCGAGGATGACCGCCCGGCGTCCGTCATGGCGCACCAGCGCGTCGGGCGGATCGGCATAGCCGCGTGCCACCCGCGCGATATCCCCCAGTCGGACCGCACCGGCGGCGGTCGGGATCGCGGCGCCCTCCAGATCGCGGACATCGTCCACCTGGCCCTCCAGCCGCACCGGCGTCTGCATCGCGCCCTGGACCCCGCCCGCCGGGCCGACCGCCTGGCGCTGGGCCAGCGCCTGCGCCACGCGACCGGGCGACAGGCCCATGGCTGCAAGCCGCCGGGGATCGACGTCGACGAACAGACGCCGGGGCAGTTCGCCGATGATCTCGGCCTTGCCCGCCCCCGGCACGCGCAGCATCGCATCGCGCGCCTGCTCGGCCAGGCGAACCAGGCGGGCATTGTCCGCCCCGGTCAGCGCGAAGACATAGCCATAGACATCGGCATTGTCCTCGCTCGCGGCCAGCGACGCGCCGCCGGGCAAGGCGGGCTCGACGTCCTTCAGCTTGCGCCGCACCTGCCGCCAGACTTCCTTCGCCTGGCCGGGCGGCGCGGCATCCTTCAGTTCGACGGTGATGAGGCAGGCGCCCTCCAGGCAATAGGTCTGGAGATAATCGAGATGGTCGATCCCGCGCAGCGTCTGTTCGACCGGATCGGCGACCTGCGCCCGCATCTGCGCCGGGCTGGCGCCCTCCCAGCGGGCGGAGACGATCATCTCCTTCAGGGTGAAGCCGGGGTCCTCGTTGCGGCCCAGCGACAGGAATTGGAACGCCCCCGCGACGAAGAGCAACGCGATCAGGAAGCCGACCAGCGCGGGGTGACGGATGGCCCAGCGGGACAGGTTGAAGCGGGCCATGGATCAATGGAATCCCGGCTCGATACCGGCCGCGACCACGCCCTGTCCGTCGACCAGCGTATCGGCGGCGGTGGCGACGACCGACTGGCCGTCGCGCAGTCCGGTGACCAGCGCATCCTGTCCGATCCATTCGGTGATCCGGACCGGCTGCCGCCGGATGCGCCTGTCCGGCAGGATCGTCCAGACATAGGGCCGCCCGGCTCGATCGGCGATCGCGGACAGGGGCACGCGAATCCGCTGGGCCGGGACCGACGCTCGCAGGCTGAGCGTCACCATGCTGCTATAGGGCGGCGACCCCGCTCCGTTCAGCCTGAAGCGGGCATCGCGCAGATGCGAGGCCGGATCGCCCTCGGGCGACACGAGGCGCAACCGGGCGGTGACCGCCATGGCCTGGCCGGGGCTGTGGACATCGGCCATCATGCCGGGCGTCAGGCGGACATCGGCGGGGGCGTGGATTTCCACCTCGGACGGGCCGCTCGCCAGCTTCAGGACCGTGGTGCCCGCATCGACGACGCTGCCCGGTTCGGCCAGCCTGGCGGTGATGACCCCATCCTGCGGCGCGACGAGCATGGCGTCGGACCGCATATCCCGGCTGCGTCGGACGGCGGCGG
The DNA here is from genome assembly GCF_042867205.1 of Sphingomonas sp. NCPPB 2930. Lineage (NCBI taxonomy): Bacteria > Pseudomonadati > Pseudomonadota > Alphaproteobacteria > Sphingomonadales > Sphingomonadaceae > Sphingomonas > Sphingomonas sp. NCPPB 2930. Next base: position 124,193 of record NZ_JBHZQU010000006.1, read on the forward strand.
CGGCGACCGCCACTCTGGCGTCGGCGGCGCGGGCGGTCAGAGCCCGCTGGCGGACCTCGGCGCTCGACAGCGCGCCCAGGCCGTCCAGCCCTTGCGCACGGTTCGCCGCGTCCCGCGCGCCTTGCGCATCGGCGGTGGCGGCGGCCAGCTCGGCCGAGGCTTGCGCCACCCCGGCATCGGCTTCCGCCCGGCCCAGGCGACCGAGCACCTGTCCGGCGCTGACGCGATCGCCGACCCGGACCGTCAGCGCGAGCACCCGGCCCGGCCGCTTGAACGCCAGCATCGTCTCGCCATAGGGGCGCACGACGCCGCTGAACTGGCGCAGCGCGTCGCCCGCGGTATGGACCGGGACGATATCCACGATCGCCACGTCGCGATCGGGCTGGGGCGGCGGCGGCGACGAACAGCCTCCCGCAATCAGGGCGGATATGGGAAACAGCATCGCGACGATGCGATGCGTGCGGGCAAATGGCATGGCGGCCCCCTCGGGATCGGAATGGGGGTGCCATGGCGAGGAAGCGGCGCGGTGCCTCCCGGATTTCGGATTTCGACCGATCGATTCCGAAATCGATCAGTCGGACGGGGGTGTCGTGTCCAGATGGCGGCGGCGATAGGCGCTGGGCGTCTCTCCCTGGCGCGCCTTGAAGCTGCGATTGAAGACCGCCAGGCTGCCAAAGCCCGCGTCCATCGCGATGGTCAGGATCGGCACCTCGGCCTGATCGGGGTCGGCCAGCGCGGCGCAGACCTCGGCCACGCGCAGGCCGTTCAGATAATCGCTGATGTTGCGATGACCGAACCGGCCATTGACCAGCCGACGGACCCGATATTCCGGCACCCCCAGATGCGTGGCGATGGCGCCGATGGTCAGGTCGGGTGCGCGGTACAGCCGCTCCTGCGTCATCGCCATGTCCAGCGCGCGTGCGAGCGGCTCGTCCAGATCCTGGGGCGGGGAGGGATCGGCGGCGACTGGCAGGGACGGCGCGCGCTCGGGCGATGCGGATGCAAACATGTCCGGGTGGCGCAACCCGAACAGCAGCAGCGCCAGCCCGAATATCCCCGTCAGCATGCCGATCGCGCCGACGATACCGGCCATGGCGAAACCGCCCAATGCGCGTCCGATGACCTCCGCACCGATCGTCCAGAGGATGACCATCGTGACGATGACGATGAAGGCGACCCGCGCGCGCAGCCGCGCCTCGACCAGATCGCTCGCCCGGTTCCGCCACGCATGACGCAGCGTATCGACGGCAAGGACGATCCCGGCGATGTAGAGCAGGCCGTCAAGCGGATGCAACGCCCCCTGCGCCGCATGCTCGCCACCGATCACCGCCGCGCTCAGGCCGAGATAGCCCAGCGCACATGCCAGTTCCGCGACGCCAGGCCGGAAATTGTCGTCGAACCACGAACGGGCGAAGAGCCAGAATAGCGGCAGGCTGGCCGATCCCGCGACCCGCAGCACCGTGGCCAGCATCGGCCGGTCCTGCACGAAAGGCAGCCCGGCCAATTCCGCCAGCAGCGCGGCCAACGCCAGCGCCGCGCCATAGCGGCTGGGCCGGGTGGGCGCCTCGCTGAGAAACAGCGCCACCGCCAGTCCGAGCAACGTCACGATGCCGCCGTGCAGCCAGGCTTCCATGATGCGCGAGCGGGTCTTTCCTGGAGGATAGGGGGCGAGGGGCAAAAATGCCCTATCGACCCGCCGATAGAAAGCGGCGGCGCGATCGTGTCAATAGGAAGGACCGGCTTGGGGGCAGGACTCGTTGATCACAGCCGGAAGATGACGGTGGCAGCGAGGGCGGAGGCGGAGAAGATAGTTGGACAGCGATCGCGACCTCTTCATACCATCATCGCATCCGACCAGGGGCAGATGATCCGTTCCCGGCAATATCTAATCTTTGCGCCCACGAACCCGGTAGAAAATCAGCCTGTATCGCCTGCGGTATGAAGGGGAGGCTATCCATCACCCGAAAGGTTCGGTCTCACGGGCCAGGAGATAATCCAGCAAGTCGGATTCAGGCACGGGGCGGGCCAGATAATATCCCTGGAAGAGGTGACCGCCCAGCCCCTGTATCATTGCATAATCCTCGCGCGTCTCGATGCCTTCGATGACGACTTCGAGGTCGAATTTCCGACCATAATCGATGATGGCGCTGACCAGATGCTGGTCCTCGGGCGACCGGGTGATGTTAGACACGAAGCTTCGATCGATCTTGATGCGATCGACCCGGCGATGGCGCAGAGCCTCCAGCGACGAATAGCCCACGCCGAAATCATCCAGGCTGATCGTCACGCCCGCTTTCGACAGCGTTTGTATCTTGTGCTGTATGGCCTTGGTCTCGAAGGCGGTCTCCTCCGTGATTTCAACGTCGAGCAAGGGAGGCGCGAGGCCAAGCGCCTCGAAATGCTCCAGGATGATGGTGTCGACCGACAGTTGCGCCATCTCGCGCGGCGATATGTTGATCGCGACCTTGATCTCCTTCAGTCCGGCTTGGACCAGGGCTTCCAGAAGTTGACAGGCACGGTGCAACACGAAACGGAGCAGGGGTTCGGCGTGTCCGTTGATCGCGGCGAGGCGGACCACATTTTCCGGCGAGATCCAGCCATGCTGCGGATGCCGCCAGCGCAGCAGGGCTTCGATCGTGTTCGGCAAGCTTTGGCCGAGCGCGAAGATGGGCTGGAACCAGACATCCAGCGATCCGTCCTCGAGATGGCGGGGGAGGTCGCGTTCGAGGTCGCGGCGCATCTCCAATCGTTCGCGCAGCTCGTTGTCGAAGACGTGATAGCGGTTCCGGCCTCCATTCTTGGCGGCGTAAAGGGCTTCGTCGGCACAGGCCAGGACATCGGCCAGGTCCGCCTGAAGGCTCATGACGATCCCGATGCTCGCCCCCAGCGCGCCCGTATCGACGCCGTCCATGTGAACCGACAGGGCGCCGATGACAGCCTGTGCGAGGTCGGTGGCCTCTTGAAATGCCGCGACGGGGAGGAAGATGGCGAACTCGTCACCGCCCATGCGCGCGAGAAGGCCTTCGCCGTGGGTCTGGGCCTGAAGGCGCCTGGCCGCCTCTATCAGCACCTGGTCGCCCTTGCGGTGACCATAGACGTCGTTGACGGCCTTGAAGCCGTCCAGGTCGATGAACATCAGGCAATAGGCATCCTGCCCCGCCTTCATATGTTCCTCGACCTCGGCGAGAAATCCCGATCGGTTGAGCAAGCCCGTCAGGTCGTCATGCGTTGCGCGATACCGCATGATGTCGATGATGTGCAGCGAATGATCGTGCGCCGCGGAAAGGGCCGCGGCGTTCGTAGTAGCTTCGTGCTTGGCGCGGCTGAGCGCTTTGAATGTTTTTTCGGCGCGAATGGAACTGCGCGAGAGGGCGGCCATGTAAACGATCGTGGTGAAGGCGATGCAAGCCCGCTCGAACCCTCCTGCCACCAACAGGCAGATGACGACGGATGCCAGAGCCGGGAGGATGAAGCATAGGGGCGTGCGGGCGTCGGGCGTGCCGTGGGTGACGGCGCCTGCGGTGACGCCGCATACGACGGTCAGATAGAAGAGCGACTGCGGCGAGGTGTAACCGGCGCACAGGATCGGAACCCAGGCCCATACCAGTCCCGAAAGCAGCGCTCCCGCCCACATCAGATATCTCTGCACGGCGATCGATCGCAGCGGCGATCGCCGGCCGGAAACCTGTCCCACGTCCGGGGCCGGCAGATAGCAAAGGTAGAGACGCACGAGGTTCACGGTGAGCGAGGCGACGAACCAGACGATGCCGTAGAGCGCGAGGTCGCTCCTGATCGCGACCAAAAGGTTGACCATGCCGAGCATCATATTGACCGGTATGGCGACCCGGACGCAGCTCTTGATCTCGGCAATCTGGTCCAGGACGATAGGCGCAGAAAGCTCGTCTGGGATTTTCGCCACAGGGAGATCAAATTGCGTGTGGCGGGAGGAGGGCATGGGCAATCACCGTGACGAACTCGGAATAGATGCTTCGTTTCGCATGTGTAAGGTATATGCTGTGCTAACAGTGGCCGAAACTGAGCGAAATGTTGTGAAATGGCGCCGGTTTTGACCGGAAGTTTAGGCTTGGGATCCTAGCTGAAAATTGAGTCGAACCATTTCAACGACTTGCGGTTGGCCGAGAGTGAGGTGCAGGTGATTACAGCGACCGGGGCGGGGGGGCCTTGGCCCGCCGCCACGAACGTCAGCAGCTTCACCTTGCCGTCGATCCGGAATTTCATGCGTCAGGATTTCGACCCGGTGCGGGCATAGGCTATCTGAATTGGCCATCCCGTATGGCTTCCCGCGTCGCTCCGACGTGTCGATCAGAGTGATGTACCCCGCCATGCATCCACGACAACCCCGCGTTTACGAGGGGATTGAGACGTTACGAGCGTATCGATGCAGGGCCATGGCGGAAGAGGTGGGATTCGAACCCACGGATGGCTTGCACCATCGCCGGTTTTCAAGACCGGTGCCTTAAACCGCTCGGCCACTCTTCCGGATCGGCGGAAGGGGCCTGTACGCCAAGCCGGGCGGCGAATCCACCCTTGGATTTGAGCCCGTCCGGATGGGACAATCCCGCCATCCGCGGGTGATCCGTGCCGTGCGCGCGGTGACGCGAGGTTCCGGTTCCGCCGTCGCTATGGCAAACAGGCCGCATGTGGGGGGACATTACCCGGCGCGTGAGGCGCCTCGGCATTTCTTCGGCTCTGGCTCTGCTGGTCGGCAGCACGCCCGCGCTTGCGCAGGACGAGGCGGGTTTTCAGAGCTATCTGCAACAGGTGCGCGGTACCGCGAGCGCGCAGGGTGTCAGTCGTACGACGCTGGACGCCGTGCTGCCGACGCTGACGCTCAACACCCGCGTCATCGAACTCGACCGTCGTCAGCCGGGCGGCCCGAGCAATAGCGGCTTCAGCCCCTTTGCGCCCTATAAGGCCGCGCATGTCGATGCCGCGCGGATCGGCCGGGGGCGCAGCAAATATCTGGCGCAGCGCCCGCGCCTGTCGCGGATCGAGCGCGAGACGGGCGTGCCCGAATCGATCATGGTCGCGATCTGGGGCCATGAGACCAATTACGGCGCCTATACCGGCAATTTCGACCTGCTGCGCTCGCTCGCCAGCCTGGCCTATGAGGGGCGGCGGCGTCCCTTGTTCGAGGGTGAGTTCATCGCCGCGCTCAAGATGATGGACCGGGGCGTCAGCCGCGAACAGCTGAAGGGCAGCTGGGCCGGGGCGACCGGCAATCCGCAATTCCTGCCATCCATCTATCTGCGCCTCGCGCGCGACGGCGATGGCGACGGACGCGCCGACATCTGGAACAGCGAGGCCGATACGCTGGCCTCGATCGGCAACTACTTCGTCAATGCCGGTTGGCGGGCGGGTCAGCCCTGGGGCTTTGCGGTGACGGTGCCGGCCGGGTTCGATCAGTCGCAGGTCCGCAACCGGCTGGTCAGCCCACGCTGCCCGCGGGTGTTCGAGCGGCATAGCGGGTGGCGGACCATGGCCGAATGGCGCGCGCTGGGCATCGTGCCGCAGGGCACCGCCTGGCCGGGCGATCAGGTGCTGGCGACGCTGATGGAGCCCGACGGGCCGGGGCGGACCGCCTATCTGCTGACCGGCAATTACCGCGTCATCCTGGATTACAACTGCTCCAACTTCTACGCCTTGTCGGTGGGCCTGCTGGCCGATGCGATTGCGGGCTGAGATCCTGGCCCTGGCGGCACTGGTCGCCGGGTTCGCCGCGCCGGTCCGGGCGGAGGAGGCGCCGGCGCTGCGCTACGGCGGTTATCAGGCGAGCGGTCATGCCAGCTGGTACGGCCATGAACTCGCGGGTCGGCGGACCGCGACGGGGCGGCGGTTCGATCCCGACGACGTGATGATCGCGCATCGCAGCCTGCCGCTGGATTCGATGGTCGAGGTGACCGACATCGACACCGGCCGGACGATCGTGGCTCGGGTCGGCGATCGCGGGCCGGGCCGCGCCGACCGGCTGGCCGACCTGTCGCTGGGCGCGGCGCGGCTGCTGGGGACGAACCGGCGGGCGGTGGCCCATATCCGGTTGCGCGCGCTGCGGACCGGCGCGGACAATCCCGGCCTGGTGCTGGCGGGGGCCAGCGCGGTGCCGCCGGTCGCCAAGCCCATCTCGCTCGATCCGCAGGCGCGCTACCGCGTTCAGATCGCCAGCTTCTCCAGCCAGCCTCGGGCCGAAGCGCTGGCCCGCCGCTTCGAGGCGCGTGCGCACCGGGTCGGCCGGGTCTGGCGCGTCGAACGGTCGTCATTGAATGCCGATTCCGCCAAAGCCCTGCGTGACGCGGCGGCACAGGCGGGTTATGACGACGCCCGCATCCTGCATCAGGATTGACCTCCTACCTCCCTTTGGTCACGGAACACCCATGAAGACCCTGTTCGCATCGCTCGCCGCCCCGCTCGCTCTCGTCGCGCTGGCCTATCCCTCGATCGCGGCCGCGCCGCAGTTCGATACCCCCGCGCCGGTCGCGTTCATGAAGGACCTGTCGTCGGGCGCGGTGCTGTTCCAGCGGGACGCCGATCGCCGGATGCCGCCCGCCTCGCTGGCGAAGATGATGACGGTCTATGTCGCCTTCGACCTGGTGAAGAAGGGCCAGCTGAAGCTGGACGACATGGTCACGGTCCAGCCCGAGACCTGGAAGAAGTGGCATGGCCCGCAGGCGGGGTCGACCATGTTCCTGTCGCCCGGCGAGCAGGTCAGCGTCGCCAACCTGCTCTATGGCATCGTCACCCTGTCGGGCAACGACGCCTGCGTCGTGCTGGCCGAGCATATCGCGGGGACCGAGCCGAACTTCGTCGAGCGGATGAACCGCACCGCCAAGCAGATCGGGCTGACCAACAGCCATTTCGGCACCTCGAACGGCTGGCCGGACGGCGGCGTGACCTATGTCACCGCGCGTGACCTGGCCAACCTGGCCGAGCACACGATCGAGGACTTCCCCAAGCTCTACAAGCAATTCTATTCGCGCCGTGATTTCTCCTGGGGCAAGACGATGGGCGGCAACGCCATCACCCAGGCGAACCGCGATCCGCTGCTGGGTCGCGTCGCGGGGGCCGACGGCCTGAAGACCGGGCATACCGAGGAAGCGGGTTACGGCTTCACCGGTTCGGCCGAGCAGAATGGCCGCCGTCTGGTGATGGTCGTCGCGGGGCTGAACAGCTTCGGCGCGCGGGCCGAGGAATCGGTGAAGTTCATGAACTGGGGCTTCCGCGCATGGCAGGCCAAGCCCGTCGTGGCGCAGGGCAAGAAGGTTGCCGATGCCGAGGTCCAGATGGGATCGTCGAGCAGCGTCGGCCTGGTCGCGCCGCGCCAGCTGACCGTGACGCTGCCCGCCGGGCTCGACCCGGAGCTGAGCGCCAAGGTCGTCTATCAGGGCCCGATCAAGGCCCCGATCAAGGCGGGCCAGCATATCGCCGACTTGGTCGTCAGCTCGCCCGACATGCCCGCCCAGCGCCTGCCGCTGGTCGCGGACAAGGATGTCGGCGAAGCCGGGTTCTTCGGACGCGCCTGGGCCGGGCTGACCTCGTTCTTCGGGTGATCGCATGAACCTGCCGGTCGGCAATGCGGCGGCGCAGGCCGCCTTTGCCGCCGCGCTGGGGGGCGCCAAGCTGCACCATGCCTGGCTGCTGGCCGGGCCGGAGGGCGTCGGCAAGGCAGCCTTCGCGCGCGCGGCGGCCAGGCGCGTCCTGGCCCGGGCGGGCGGGCTGGGGGGCTCGCCCCCCGGCCTCGCCGTGCCCGACGATCATCCGACCGCCAGGCTGATGGAGGCGGGGTCGCATCCCGATTTCCGCGTGCTGGCGCGGCTGCCCAAGGATGCGGACAAGCCCGACCAGGATCTGGCGCGGTCGATCACCATCGCGCAGGTCCGCACGCTCCAGCCGATGTTCGCGACCGCGCCCGCCATGGGCCCGGCGCGGGTCGTCCTGATCGACGCGATCGACGATCTGGAGCGGGGCGGCGCCAATGCGCTGCTGAAGAATCTGGAGGAGCCGCCCGCGGGCACCCTGTTCCTGCTGGTCAGCCATGCGCCGGGACGGTTGCTGCCCACCATCCGGTCGCGGTGCCGCTTGCTACGCTTCGAGCGGCTGTCGGACGGCGAGGTCGCCACGGTGCTGCGCGGGCAATTGCCCGAGGCGGAAGAGGACGAGATCGCCGCGCTGGTCGCCGCCGCCGATGGCGCGCCGGGCCGTGCGCTGCGCTTTGCCGGGCTGGACATTGCCGGGCTCGACGCGGCGATCGCGCGCATTGCCGAGAGCGGCGATCCGGGCAATGCCGAGCGGGTCAAGCTGGCCAAGGCGCTGGCGGGCAAGGCCGCACAGGCGCGCTACGAAGCGTTTCTGGACCGGGTGCCTGCGTTCATCGCGGGTCGGGCGCAGACGCGGTCGGGGCCTGCCCTGAAGGTGGCGTTGGATGCCTATGCCGCCGCGCAGGATCTGGCGGGCGCGGCGCGGGGGCTGTCGCTGGATGCGCAAGGGACGGTGTTCGAGATGGCGGGGATCATCGCGACCTTGCGGTGAGGGTTGCCCTTGGGCTTCGACTTCGCTCAGCCTGAACGGCTGGCGGGAAAGGCGTGCCTCTACGTCCGTTCAGGCTGAGCGAAGTCGAAGCCCACGCTTCACCGCCAGCCAAATGGCCTGTTACAGACCCACCCGCTCGAAATGCCCCGGCGCGAAGCCGTCGATCGCCAGCGCGGTGATCCGCTCCGCCACCATTTCGGGGGCCTTGACCGAAGCCGGATCCTCGCCCGGATAGGCCTTGGCGCGCATCTGCGTACGGGTCGCGCCCGGATCGACGATGGCAGTGCGGATCGCGCTGATCTCCGACGTCTCGTCGCCATAAGCCCCGAGCAGCGTCTCGAACGCCGCCTTGGAGGCGCCATAGGCCCCCCAATAGGCGCGGGGGCGGCGTCCGACCGAAGAGGTGACGCCGATCACCCGCGCGCCCTTCGACCGGCGCAGCATCGGGTCGAAGGCGGAGATCATCGCGGCCTGCGCGCTGACGTTCAGGGTCAGGACGCGGGCGAATTCCTTGGGATCGATCGCGGGCACGGCGGCCAGCGATCCCAGCATCCCGGCGTTCAGCACGAGGATGTCCAGCGCCTGCCACCGCTCGCCGATCGCCCCGGCCAGCCGCCCGATCGACTCATTTTCCGTCAGGTCGAGCGGCGCGATGGTGGCCGATCCGCCCGCGTTGAAGATGGTCTCCTCGACCTCTTCCAGCCCCTTTGGGGTGCGCGCCGTCAGGACGACATGGGCGCCTTGCGCGCCGAGCGCGATGGCAGTGGCGGCACCGATCCCCCGGCTGGCGCCGGTGACCAGCGCCAGCTTGCCCGACAGCGCGCCCGTCATCAGGCGACCCGCTCGGCCAGCATCTGGAACTGGTCGACCGGCGCCGTCTCGTCATGGTCGGTCAGCGTGGTCGGATAATCGCCGGTGAAGCAGGCGTCGCAATAGCTGGGCTTGCCGTCGCGCGCCGCGTTCAGCGCCTTGTACAGCCCCTCGATCGACACGAAGGACAGGCTGTCGGCATGGATGAAGTCGGTCATCCCGCCCAGGTCGAGCTTGGCGGCCAGCAGCTTGGCCCGCTCGGGCGTGTCGACGCCGTAGAAGCAGCTGTGGCGGGTCGGGGGCGACGCGATGCGCATATGCACTTCGGCCGCGCCCGCCTCGCGCATCATCTGCACGATCTTCAGGCTGGTGGTGCCGCGCACGATCGAATCGTCGATCAGCACGATCTTCTTGCCCTGGATCAGCGCGCGATTGGCATTGTGCTTCAGCTTGACGCCCAGATGGCGGACCTTGTCGCCCGGCTGGATGAAGGTGCGGCCGACATAGTGCGAGCGGATGATGCCCAGTTCGAACGGAATGCCCGACTGCTGGGCATAGCCGATCGCGGCGGGGACGCCCGAATCGGGGACCGGGATGACCAGATCGGCATCGACCGGCGCCTCGATGGCCAGCTGCGCGCCGATTTCCTTGCGCACCGAATAGACCGACTGGTCGCCCGCGATCGAATCGGGGCGGCTGAAATAGACCCACTCGAAGATGCAAGGACGCGCATCGACCGCCTGGAAGGGGCGGATCGAGCGGATTTCGGTGCCCTGCACGATGACCAGCTCGCCCGGCTCGACCGCGCGCTCGAAGGTCGCGCCGCACACGTCGAGCGCGACCGTCTCCGAGGCGAAGATCACCGCGCCGTCCAGGCGACCCATGACCAGCGGCCGGATGCCCAGCGGATCGCGGCAGGCGATCATGCCCTCGGGCGTCATGACGATCAGCGAATAGGCGCCCTCGACCTGCTTCAGCGCATCGATGAAGCGGTCGAGCAGGGTGCGATAGTTCGAGGTCGCGACCAGATGGATGATCGTCTCGGTATCGCTGGTCGACTGGAAGATCGAACCGCGACGCACGAGTTCGCGACGCAGCTTCATCGCATTGGAAATATTGCCGTTATGCGCGATGGCGAAGCCGCCGGTCGACAGGTCGGCATAAAGCGGCTGGACGTTGCGCAGCGCGGTCTCGCCGGTGGTCGAATAGCGGACATGGCCGCAGGCGACATCGCCTGGCAGTCCGCGGATCACATCGTCGCGATCGAAATTGCCCGCGACATGGCCCATCGCGCGGTGGGTGTGGAACAGCGTGCCGTCGAAGCTGGTGATGCCCGCGGCTTCCTGCCCGCGATGCTGGAGCGCGTGCAGGCCGAGCGCGGTCAGCGCGGCCGCGCCGCTGGCGCCGGACACGCCGAAGATGCCGCATTCCTCGCGGAGTTTGTCGTCGTCGAAAGGATGGGTGGTCAGCATGGGAGAGGCGCTCGCAACGTTCGCAACTAAGGGGCAGACGGGGCGCATATAGGAACGTCATCCGCGTTTGTCGCCTGTTTGTCATGGTTGACGGGATCATTTTCGGGGAGGCTGCGTTTCGGCACCGAAAACAGGAGATGTCATATGGCGCGCGACCACGGACCCCAGGTCAAGGATGACGCCCTGTACGAGGAGCTGCGCAAGCAGGGTCAATCCAAGGAAAAGGCGGCAAGAATCGCCAATGCCAAGGCCAAGGGCAGCCTGGACCACCGCGCGACGCATCTGGAGGACCGGACCAAGGACGACCTGCTGAAGGAAGCGCGCAGGATCGGCATTGCGGGGCGGTCGAAGATGGACAAGGCGGCGCTGATCGCCGCGATTCGGGATCACGGCTGACGGGTTGGAAGGCGGCGCGGTTGCGGCTAGATCATGCCGCCATGGCCGACCAACGTGACACCGGGCTGACGCTCGACCCCAAATTCGACGCCAACGGATTGCTGACCGCGATCGCCACCGACCGCGTGAGCGGCGACCTGTTGATGGTCGCGCATATGAATGCCGAGGCATTGGAAGCCACGCGGACCACCGGCGAGGCGCATTTCTGGTCGCGCGGCCGGGGACGGTTGTGGAAGAAGGGCGAAAGCTCGAACCATGTCCTGCGCGTCATGGAGATGCGGATCGACTGCGACCAGGATGCGCTCTGGCTGATCTGCGACCCCGCCGGACCGGCCTGTCACACGGGCGCGCGCAGCTGCTTCTTCCGGCGGATCGAGGGCGACGGGCTGGTGCCGGTCGCGTGAGACGGGGCTGGGCGGGCCTGATGCTCGCCGCCGCGCTGGCGGCCTGCGGTTCGGGTACCGGCGATGCCGACAATGCGGCGGGCGAGCAACTGGAGGCCGCCAGCATCGCCGCGGGCCTCGTCGCCGATCCGGCGGTCGTCCCGCTGGAGGGCATGTGGGCGCGCGATTCGGATCGGATGTGCATCCTGCCGCCCGGCGATGGCGGGTCGGACGCATCATGGCAGATCGGCGTGATGCTGGATTATGGCGAGGGGCAGGGGTGCACCGCGCGCGGCACGCTCAAACGCTCGGGGCGCGACCTGGCTGTGACGCTGGGCGGCTGTCGCTTCACCGCGCGGTTCGACGGCGATGACATCCAGTTCCCCGCGACGCTGCCCGCGCCTTGCGCCTCGCTGTGCACGGGGCGCGCGAGCCTGTCGGCGCTGATCGTCGAACGGATCAGCCGGTCGGCGGCGGAGGCGCGGACGCTGCGCAGCGCGGACGGCGCGGCGCTTTGCGGCGATTGACGTTGACGTAAAGGGACCCTAGCCTTCGGCATCATGGCCAAGGTCGCTGCCCATCCCGTGTCCCCGCCCGAACCCGACCGCGACACGTACAGCATCACCGAATTGTGCGGCGAGTTCGGCGTCACCGCGCGCGCGCTGCGCTTCTATGAGGATGAGGGCCTGATCTCGCCCGAGCGGCGGGGGACGCAGCGCATCTATTCGCCGCGCGACCGCGCGCGTCTCGCCTGGATCCTGCGCGGCAAGCGGGTGGGGTTCAGCCTGGCCGAGATACGCGAGATGATCGACCTGTATGATCTGGGCGACGGCCGCCGCCAGCAGCGCGAGGTGACGATCGCCCGCTGCACCGCCAAGATCGAGGCCCTGCAGGCGCAGAAGCACGACATCGATGCCGCGATCGCGGAACTGGCGGAGTTCGTGACGCTGGTGGAAACGCATCGCGATTGAGAGCGGGGGACAGGCGGGCGCCATGTCGATGGGCGTGATACGGCGGCCGTCCCCTATTCCCCACCCTCCGTTCAGCCTGAGCGAAGTCGAAGGCCACGCCCGGCGCTGACTGCAAGCGATTTCGCGTGGCCCCGACAAGCGGGCCGTCATCCCATGGTGGTGTCGGGGAGGTTTTCCCTTGGCCTTCGACTTCGCTCAGGCTGAACGGGTGTGGGGGGGGAGCGGGGTTGGCGTCCTACGGTTTTCCCTCGGGCGATGACGCACTGGCGCGTCTCACGCCGCCGAGTTCGCCCGGTGCTGGTGTCGCGGCGGGCTGGGGCGTCGGCGTTGCCGCAGGCACGGGCATGACGGTCAGCGTCTGCCGCTTCATGCAGCGTGGCCCCCGCATCGCCGGATAGAGGGTACAGTTCCACAGCGTCCGCTCCAGCCCGGTGGCGGGATCGCGCAGATAGCTGAACGCCATCGTCTCCAATTGCGTCGAGGCCAGCGGCACGGCGCGCGGGGTGGCGGCGGAGTCGCGCCAGGCCATGACCGTGCAATGCTTGCGCTCGCCGCACAGGGTCAGTGCGAAGGCGGCGAAGCCCTCGGGCGCCAGGCCGGTGGGCAGGGTGACGAGGAACATGTCCGGGTCGCTCGCCAGCGGGGCTAGTGTTCCACCCGCCACCGCCCCCTCGGCCAGCGCGGCCCCCGCTTCGTCGGTCGCGTCGGTGCCCGCCCGATGCGGCGGCGAGAAGGGGGCGAGGGCTTCGATGATCGGCTCGCCCGCGACCTGGTGCCGGTTGAAGGCGGGCGGGGTCCCCCACCAGCCCGCCCAGCGGAAGAACAGATGCGAACCGACCCGTGCGACCTTGTCGAGGCTGGCCTGCCAATAGGGGACGACCCAGTCGGTATGGTAATGGGTGGCATGGCCCACGGGGCGGAAGACCTTGCCGTTCACCGCCATCGCGGCGATCTGGCGGGCGCGGGTCCAGGCCGCCTCGGGCGGTTGCCACTTGGTCAGCGCGCCGTCGCAGGTGAAAGTGAACTGACAGCCGGTGCTGCGCTCCTGCCCCTCGAACACCACGCCGCACACCGTCTTGGGGAAGGCCGGGTGACGCAGCCGGTTGAGCACGACCTGCGCCACCGCCTGCTCGCCCTTGGCATCGTCGCCCGCCTCGTACAGCACGCCCGCCGCCAGACAGTCGAGCGCGCGTGCCTTGTCCTCCGCCGTGCCCCGAAAGACGAAGGGGCGGGCGGCCGGGTTGGGATCGGTCGAGAAGGGGACGCCTTCGTTATAGGCGCGTGCCTCGTCGGGCGTCATGTCGATGAACGACACCGGCTCGACCGGGGGAAGCTCGGCGGACGGCACCACGCGCGGGACCTGTCGCAGCCGCTCGGTGGCGGTGCGGTGCGTCTTCGGAATGGCGGGGGCGTTCGCCACGAGCAAAGCCGGTACGACGCTGGCCGTACCGGCGATGGCAAACAGCGCCGCGCGGATGCCGCCGCGCGGCCGGGGTAAATCGCTCACTGTTCGGGCAGGAAGTCCGGCACCGACAGATAACGCTCGCCCGTGTCATAGTTGAAGCCGAGCACGCGAACGCCCTCGGGCAGGTCGGGCAGCTTCTGCAGGATCGCGGCGAGCGTCGCGCCCGACGAGATGCCGACCAACAGCCCCTCTTCGCGCGCCGAGCGGCGGGCCATGTCCTTGGCGACATTGGCATCGACCTCGATCACCCCGTCGATCGCCTGGGTGTGGAGGTTGGCCGGGATGAAGCCCGCGCCGATGCCCTGGATCGGGTGCGGGCCCGGCTGGCCGCCCTGGATGACCGGCGAGGCGGCGGGTTCGACCGCATAGACCTTCAGCTGCGGCCATTCCTTCTTCAGCGTCTCGGCGACGCCGGTGATATGGCCGCCGGTGCCGACGCCGGTGATGATGACGTCGATCGGCGAATCGCGGAAGTCGTTCAGGATTTCCTGCGCGGTCGTGCGGACATGGACGTCGATGTTCGCGGGATTCTCGAACTGCTGCGGCATCCAGGCGCCCGGCGTCTCGCGCACGATCTCCAGCGCACGCTCGATCGCGCCCTTCATGCCCTTTTCACGCGGGGTCAGGTCGAAGGTCGCGCCATAAGCCAGCATCAGGCGGCGACGCTCGATCGACATGGACTCGGGCATGACCAGGATCAGCTTATAGCCCTTGACCGCCGCGACCATCGCCAGGCCGACGCCGGTATTGCCGCTGGTCGGCTCGACGATGGTGCCGCCGGGCTTCAGCTCGCCGCTGGCCTCCGCCGCTTCGATCATCGCGAGCGCGATCCGGTCCTTGATCGAGCCGCCGGGATTGGAGCGTTCCGACTTGATCCATACCTCCGATCCGGGGAACAGCCGCTGGATCTTCACATGCGGCGTGTTGCCGATCGTTTCCAGGATGGTGTTGGCCTTCATGGCTTGGCTTCTCCGTGGGTTGGTTCGGTTGCAAGGATTTCAGGCGGATCAAAGGTTCGCGCACGCCGGAGTTCCGGGAACAGCCGCGACCAGAGCAGGGTGACGCCGATCGCGCCCAGCCCGCCGAACACCACCGCGCCGACGGGGCCGAGGATCGAGGCCATGACCCCGCTCTCGAATTCGCCCAGTTCGTTGGAGGCGGAGATGGTCAGCTGAGACACCGCGCTCACCCGCCCGCGCATCGCATCGGGGGTGTGGAGCTGGATCAGCGACTGGCGGACATAGACCGACACCATGTCCGCGCCGCCCGCGCAGATCAGCGCGGCGAGGCTGAGCAGGAAGGCGGGGTGGACGAACAGGTTGACCCCGCCCAGCGCGACCGTGCCGCTTTGGAGCCCCAGGGCGCCGGTCACATGGCTGGCGATGCCGAAGGTCAGGATCGACAGGCCGAAGACCACGACGGCGATCAGCATCTTGACCCCGACATTGCTGGTCATCGGCTTGAACGAAAACCAGATCGCGGTGGTCGCCGCGCCGATGCCCATGCCCGCCGCCAGCACGCCCAGACCCTGCGACCCGACATGCAATATGTCGCGCGCATAGACCGGCAGCAGCGAGGTCGCGCCCGCCAGCAACACCGCGAACAGGTCGAGCGTGATCGCCGCCTGGACCAGCCGGTTGCGGCGGACATAGCTGAACCCCTCGACGATTCGGGTCAGCGGTCGGCGGTCGGTCTGCGCGGGCGGCTGCGGCACCGGACCGATCAGGAAGATGCAGAGCAGCGCGACGGCGAACAGCAAGGTGGCGACGCCATAGGCGAATTCGGGATGGATCGCATAGAGCAGCCCGCCGACGCTCGGCCCGGCGATGGTGCCGACCTGCCACGCGATCGAACTGACCGCGATGGCGGTGGGCAGGCTCTCGCGCGGGACCAGATTGGGGGCGAGCGAGGAATAGGCCGGTCCCGAAAAGGCCCGCGCGATGCCGAAGGCGACGGCGGCGGTGAACAGCGCCCCCAGCGTCAGATGCCCCGACCAGGTCAGGAACCAAAGGCTCGCGGCGGTCAGCACCAGCAGCCCGGTCGTCGCCCGCACGATCCAGCGCCGGTCGACGCTGTCGGCGACCAGGCCGGTGATCGGGGTCAGCAGGAACAGCGGCACGAACTGCGCGAAGCCGATCATGCCCAGCATGAAGGCGGCCTGCCGGACGTCCATCGTCTCGCGCGCCAGATTGTAAACCTGCCATCCGATGACGATCGACATGGCGGATACCGCGATGGTCCCGCTGAATCGCGACAGCCAGTAGCTGCGGAAATTGGCGATGCGGAACGGGTGTTTGGGTCTATCCATGGTCGGCGAGCGTTGTAGGCTGCGGCGCGCCGTCAAGGCAACCGAGGCAAAGCTATTCTCCGCTAAATTCCTTCTGTCCGAATGGGAATTAAGAGGGGGAATTGAGTTTCATGACAAAGCACGCCAATAGGCGTCCATCCTTCCCTAACGGAAACAAAGGTGTTCCCGACTGTGGCAAAAGCTCCAAGCCGTACCAGCGAGCCCCCCATTCCCAATCGGGAGCGTCCCGCCGAACCGCAACCGTTCCAGGCTACCAAGGAACAGTTGCTGGATTTCTACAAGCAGATGCTCCTGATCCGCCGCTTCGAAGAAAAGGCGGGCCAGCTCTACGGCCTCGGCCTGATCGGCGGTTTCTGCCACCTGTATATCGGCCAGGAAGCCGTGGCGGTGGGCCTCCAGTCGGCGCTCGACGGCGACAAGGATTCGGTCATCACCGGATATCGCGACCATGGCCACATGCTCGCCTATGGCATCGATCCCAAGGTCATCATGGCCGAGCTTACGGGGCGTGCCGCCGGCATCTCCAAGGGCAAGGGCGGGTCGATGCACATGTTCTCGACCGAGCATAAATTCTATGGCGGCCACGGCATCGTGGGCGCGCAGGTGTCGCTGGGCACCGGCCTGGCGTTCGGGCACAAGTACAGCAATGACGGCGGCGTCTGCCTCGCCTATTTCGGCGACGGCGCGGCCAATCAGGGCCAGGTGTACGAGAGCTTCAACATGGCCGAGCTGTGGAAGCTCCCGATCATCTTCGTGATCGAGAACAACCAGTATGCCATGGGCACCGCGGTCAACCGCGCCTCGTCCGAGGACCAGCTCTATCGCCGTGGCGAGAGCTTCCGCATCCCCGGCATCCAGGTCGACGGCATGGACGTGCTGGCGTGCCGTGGCGCGGCCGAAGAGGCGCTGGCCTGGGTCCGCGCGGGCAAGGGCCCGGTCATCCTCGAGATGAAGACCTATCGCTATCGCGGTCACTCCATGTCCGACCCCGCCAAGTATCGCAGCCGCGAGGAAGTTCAGGGCGTGCGCGACAAGTCGGACCCGATCGACCACGTCAAGAAGCTGCTCGAAGCGCAGGGCGTGACCGAGGCCGATCTGAAGGTCCTGGAGCAGGACATCCGCAAGCAGGTCAACGAAGCGGCCGATTTCGCCGAACAGACCCCCGAGCCCGACGTGGCTGAACTCTACACTGAAGTGCTGGTGGAGCGTTACTAAGATGGCGATCGAGATCAAGATGCCGGCCCTTTCGCCGACCATGGAAGAGGGCACGCTCGCCAAGTGGCTCGTGAAGGAAGGCGATACGGTCAAGTCCGGCGACATCATGGCCGAGATCGAGACCGACAAGGCGACGATGGAGTTCGAGGCCGTCGATGAGGGCGTGATCGCCAAGATCATCGTCGCCGAGGGCACCGACAATGTGAAGGTCGGCACCGCCATCGCGCTGCTGGCCGAAGAGGGCGAGGACGTCGCGACCGCCGCTGCCTCGGGCAGCCGTTCGGGCGAGGCGGCCAACGCCGCGCCGAAGAACGAGGCGACCGACTCCAATTCGCCGCCGATGCCGGAAGGTGCCGCCGCCGCCGAGCAGGAAAGCGGCACGCAGAAGCTGGTCGCCGCCGCCGAGCAGGAAGCGCCCGCCTCGCCGGAAATCCCGGAAGGCACCGAGATGGTCAAGCTGACCGTCCGCGAAGCGCTGCGCGATGCGATGGCCGAGGAAATGCGCGCCGACGACCGCGTCTTCGTGATGGGCGAGGAAGTCGCCCAGTATCAGGGCGCGTATAAGGTCACGCAAGGGTTGCTGGACGAGTTTGGCGACCGTCGCGTGATCGACACGCCGATCACCGAGTACGGCTTTGCTGGTGTCGGCACCGGTGCCGCGATGGGCGGCCTGCGTCCGGTCATCGAGTTCATGACGTTCAACTTCGCCATGCAGGCGATCGACCACATCATCAACTCGGCCGCCAAGACCAACTACATGTCCGGCGGCCAGATGCGCTGCCCGATCGTGTTCCGTGGTCCCAACGGTGCCGCCAGCCGCGTCGGCGCGCAGCACTCGCAGAACTACGGCCCGTGGTATGCAAGCGTCCCCGGCCTGATCGTGATCGCGCCCTATGACGCGGCCGATGCCAAGGGCCTGCTGAAGGCCGCGATCCGGTCGGAAGACCCGGTCGTCTTCCTCGAGAACGAGCTGATGTACGGCCGTTCGTTCGACGTGCCCAAGCTCGACGATTTCGTCCTGCCGATCGGCAAGGCGCGGATCATGCGCGAGGGCAAGGACGTGACGCTCGTCTCCTATTCGATCGGCGTGGGCGTCGCGCTCGAAGCCGCCGAGAAGCTGGCCGCCGAGGGCATCGACGCGGAGGTCATCGACCTGCGCACGCTGCGTCCGCTCGACACCAAGACGGTGCTGAAGTCGCTCGCCAAGACCAACCGCCTGGTCGTGGTCGAGGAAGGCTGGCCGACCTGCTCGATCGCGTCGGAAATCACCGCCGTGGTGATGGAGGAAGGGTTCGACGACCTCGACGCGCCGGTACTGCGCGTGACCAACGAGGACGTGCCGCTGCCCTACGCCGCCAACCTCGAAAAGCTGGCGCTTGTCGACGCGAACAAGGTCGTCACGGCGGTCAAGAAGGTCACCTATCGCGGCTGAGCCGTGGGTTATCTTATGATTTGAAGGGGCCTTCCGGGAGACCGGGAGGCCCTTTTTCATGGGGTTCATTCGTGCGAAGGGCAGGGGATGACCGACGCCCCCGCCACCCCGACGCCCCCGCCCGCCATCGAAGCGGTGATGCGCGAACAGGCGCTGGCGGTGGGCTATGCGCCGGCCGCCGCGCGCGAGGGGTTCGCGGCGCTGCTCGATCTCGACCATCAGTTCGCCTCGATCCTGCAAAGCACGACCGAGCCTATGATCGGCCAGATGCGGCTGACCTGGTGGTATGAGGCGCTGGAAAAGCTCGACCGCGAGCCCGCGCCTGCGCATCCGGTGTTGCAGCGGCTGGCGGTGGCGGTCCTGCGCGCCGGAGTGCGAGGCGCGGATCTGGCGCCGATGATCGAGGGGTGGGAGGCGCTGCTCGATGATGGCGAAGCGCTGGATGACGAGCGTGTCGCCCGCCATGCGCAGGCGCGCGGGGGCGTGTTGTTCGCCTCGATCGGCCGGTTGCTGGGTGGCGAGGGGTGGGAGCCTCTCGGGACAGCTTGGGCCAAGGCCGATCTGGCCGGGCATATCAGCGACAAGCCGCTGGCGGATCGAATCGGCGCACAGGCCCTGGGCGAGCTGGACACCGCGCTGTCGTTGAAGCGGGCGCGAGGGGGGCGGGGATTGAGCGGCCTGGGTGTCCTGACCCGTGAAGGTCTGCGTCACCCGGACCGCCTGCCGGGCCATCCCCTCCGCGCGGCGCGGCTGGCGTGGCATGGTTTGACGGGGCGCTGAAGCCGTTCGCATCAGGACGGAGTCGTACCCCGGCGAAGGCCGGGGTCCAGTTGTAATGCCCTATCGACGGCGCGGGGCCTTTGCCTCCCCCGCCGATCCGGGGCGCTCCACCGGCTGCACAGAAACTGGACCCCGGCCTTCGCCGGGGTACACGCAGTGTGGGGAGCGGCTCACCAAAACCCCGTTCAGCCTGAGCGAAGTCGAAGGCCAAGGGAATCATCTTGCCGCCCGTGCATGACCCCGGTTAACCATAACCCCGTCTGACGGGGGGAGACGGAACCGATGTGGCGCTATCTGGCCGGTGGGTTGGGCACGCTGGTACTGGTGGGGGCGGGGCTGTTCCTGTGGGGCAGCCGACCCGACACGCCATCCCCGCTCCCAGCCGCGAGCGCGGCGACTGCCTCGCCCCGACAAACTGCCGAGGACGATGCGCCCCTCCCCGAAGCCTCGGCGAAGACCCGCGAGCAGAAACGCTTCGACCGCTACGACAAGGACCGCGACGGCGCGATCACGCGCGAGGAATATCTCGCCGCGCGGCGCAAGGCTTACGGCAAGCTGGACCGGGACGGCGACGGCAGGCTGTCCTTCGACGAATGGGCGATCAAGGCCACGACCAAGTTCGCCACCGCCGACCGGGACAGGTCCGGGGCGATGAACGCGGCCGAGTTCGCCACCACCGCCATTAAGCGTCGACCGGCTCGGCGGGACTGTCCGCCGGTGCGAACGGCACCGGCTGAGGCACCGGAGGCGGCCCCGGCGGAAGAGAGTTGAGCCAGCCGGGCAGCGCCTCGCGCGCGCGATCGGTGTACATCTTCTTGCGATCGGCCTTCTTGGTCCGGCCGGGAATGGGCGGGAACAGGCCGAAATTGACGTTCATCGGCTGATAGGTCTCGGCCTCGGCCAGCCCGGTGATATGGCCCAACAGCGCGCCCAGCGCCGTCTCGACCGGTGGCGGGGCGATGGTCTTGCCGGTCAGCTCGGCGGCCGCGAAACGCCCGGCGAGCAGGCCGATGGCGGCGCTCTCGATATAGCCCTCGCACCCCGTGATCTGGCCCGCGAAGCGCAGATTGGGTCGCGACTTCAGCCGCAGCGTCGCGTCGAGCAGCTCCGGAGAGCGGATGAAGGTGTTGCGGTGAAGCCCGCCCAGCCGCGCGAACTCGGCCTTTTCCAGCCCCGGAATGGTGCGGAAGATGCGGATCTGCTCGGCATATTTCAGCTTGGTCTGGAAACCGACGATGTTCCACAGCGTGCCCGCCGCATTGTCCTGGCGCAGCTGGACGACGGCATAGGGCCAGCGTCCGGTACGCGGATCGTCCAGCCCGACGCCCTTCATCGGCCCGAAGCGCAGCGTGTCGACCCCGCGCTCGGCCATGACCTCGACCGGCATGCAGCCGTCGAAATAGGGCGTGTTCTTCTCCCACTCGCGGAATTCGGTCTTCTCGCCGTCGAGCAGCGCCTGATGGAAGGCCAGATACTGGTCCTTGTCCATCGGGCAGTTGATGTAATCCTTGCCCGTGCCCTTGTTCCAGCGGCTCTGGAACCAGGCAACGTCCATGTCGATCGACTCGCGGTGGACGATCGGCGCGATCGCGTCGAAGAAAGCCAGCGCCTCCGCGCCGGTCGCCTCGCCGATGCCGCCCGCCAGCGACGGCGCGGTCAGCGGGCCGGTGGCGATGATCGCCGGCCCCTCCGGCAGCGTGTCGATCCGCTCGCGAACGATGGTGATGTTGGGATGCGCCTCAAGTGCCGCCGTCACGCCGCCCGAAAAGCCGTCGCGGTCCACCGCCAGCGCCGAACCGGCGGGCACGGCATGGACGTCGCCCTTGGCCATGATGATCGAGCCGAGCGCGCGCATCTCCTGATGGAGCAGGCCGACCGCGTTGGAGGTCGCATCGTCCGAGCGGAAGGAATTGGAACAGACCAGCTCGGCCAGGTCGCCGCCATGATGGGCGGGCGTGGTGTCCGCGCCGCCGCGCATTTCGGACAGGCGCACCTTCAGCCCCGCTTCCGCAAGCTGCCACGCGGCTTCCGAGCCCGCCAGCCCGCCGCCGATCACATGAATGTCATAGGTCATCGCGTCGCCTTAGACCCGGAAGCGCCGGGGTGGAAGCACTTGCGCCGATGCGACGCCGCCGCCACCTCATGAACCATGACGACCATCTTCACCATCGGCTATGAGGGCGCGACCGTCGACGGCTTCCTCGCCACGCTGAAGCAGGCGGGGGTCGCGCGGCTGATCGACGTCCGCGCGCTGCCCCTGTCGCGGCGGCCCGGATTTTCCAAGTCGCCGCTGGCCGCCGCCTTGCGCGAGGTCGGGATCGACTATGTCCACCTCAAGGACCTCGGCACGCCGAAGCGCGGGCGGGATGCGGCCAAGAAGGGCGATGTGGGGACGCTGCGCGACGTCTATGACGATCAGCTGGCGCTGCCCGAGGCGCAGGCGGCGGCGGCGCGGATGCTCGATCTGGCGGGCGAGATGCCGTCCGCCTTGCTCTGCTACGAACGCGATCCCTGCCATTGCCATCGCACCCTGTTGCTGGAGGCGGTGGGGCAGGGGATGACGGTGGTCGACCTCTGTGTCTGATCAGACCGCGACCAAGTCCACGAAGTTGGCCGTGCGGTCGCGCAGCGCGCCGATGGTTTTGCCCAAAGCCTCCGCCAGCCCGTGGAGCGCGCCCGCTTCCTGATCGATCCGGGTCGCATCCTGCTGGATCTGCGCGACCTGTCGCCCGATCTGGTGCGCGGCCGTCACCGACTGTTCGACATTGCCCGCGATCGCGGTGGTCGCGACTCCCTGCGCCGCCACCGCCAGATCGATCGCCTGAGAGATGGCGCCGATCGCCCCGACCGCCTCGCAAAGCTGGCCCTGTTCGGCGACGAGCGCGTGGAGGTTGGTCTTGACCTCGGCGATGTTGCGCGCGGCGTTCTGTGCGGCCTCGCGGGTCTGGCTGGCGAGCGCCTTGACCTCATGCGCGACGACCGCGAAGCCGCGTCCGGCCTCGCCAGCGCGCGCGGCCTCGATCGCGGCGTTCAGCGCGAGCAGGTTGGTGCGGGCCGATACCGCCTCGATCAGCGCGAGCAGCGCGTCGATCGCGGTGGCGCTGTCGGCCAGGGCATCGGCGCGGAGGCCGGTGGCGGCGATCCGGTCGCCGACCGTGCGGCGAATATCGCGCGCCTTGTCCATGTCGCGGGTGATCGAGGCGAAGGCATCGGCCAGGCCCCGCCCGCGCGCCGCGGTGTCGCCCAGCGCCGAACGGCTTTGCTCGACCGCCTCGGTCATGCATGTCGCGCCCGTCTGGGTTTCGCCCGCATAGCGCGCCAGATCGCCCGCCACGCGGCCCATATCCCCGGTGGCGCGGGCCAGCGTGTCCGACAGGATGGCGATATCGGCCAGGAAGTCGTGCGCTGCGCCGTCGATCCGACGCGCCCGCGCCATTCGCTCCTGCGCCAGCGCGATCTGCGCATCGGCCGCCTGCCGCGCGATCGTGGCGGCATCCAGCGTGCCCTCGAAAACGCCCTTCTTCGTCAGGATCAGCGCGTCGGGGGCGCCCCAATCGGCATGGAGCGCCAGCTTTTCGGCGATGCTCGCCCCGACCTCGCAACAGGGATGGGCGCGGACATAACCATCCAGCGTCGCGCCGAAATCGGGATTTTGCAGCAGCGCATGGCCGAAGGGATTGTAGAGCAGCCCCTTTACGTCCCGCTCGCGGATCGCGCCGACCGGGCGGCGCTCGGCGTCGAGCACCGGCAGCAGCCGCATGTCGGGATGCTGCCGGAACAGGCCGATCGCCGCCGTCAACGACGCATCGGCGTCGATCACCGGGGCTTGGGGCACGGCGACCCCGGAGGAGAAGACGGGCGGCTTCATCGCCTCCGTCCCTATGTCATCAACCGTAAACGCCGTGTTAGGAATTGATGACGTTTTCGTGACGCAACGCCATCAATTTCCTTGCGATCACCCCGAAACGGGCAGGCGGACCGTCCCGTCCGTATCGCGCTTCATCGGACCATAGGCCAGCACCGCCGTCAGCGGCAGCGGCGCATAGAGATGCGGGAAGAGCTGGCCGCCCCGGCTCTCCTCCCACTTCACCGCCCCGCCCATCGCCGCCAGATCGACCGCCGCGATGTGCAGGTCGTCCTGGCCGGCGAAATGCTTGTCGACCGTCTCGGTCAGCTGGGCGGCGGTGGACAGATGGATATAGCCATCGGCCAGATCCACCGGGGCGCCCTTGAACACGCCCTCCTGTTCCAGCGCCGCCATCTGATCGGCGGTCAGCACCTTATAGGCGGTGGCGGGTTGGCTCATTCGCCATCCTCGGGTCCGGCGGCGAGGTTCTCGCCGATGACCGCGTCGGGCTCGGGCGCGATGTCGGACGTGCCGTCGGCCAGGTTCATCTCGGCATCCTCCTCGGTCTCCTCGATGCGCGCGGCCGAGACGACATGCTCGCCCGCCGCCACGTTGAAGAGCCGCAGACCCGCCGAGCCGCGCCCGATGACGCGAAGCGACGCCAGCGACATGCGGATCAGCTTGGCCTGGTCGGTCACGAGCATCAGCTGATGCCCCTTGGATGCAGGGAAGCTGGCGACGACATCGCCGTTGCGGGCGATATTGTCGATGTTCGTGATGCCCTGACCACCGCGACCCGTGCGGCGATATTCATAGGCCGAGGACAGCTTGCCATAGCCGTTCGCGCAGACGGTCAGGATGAACTGTTCGGAGTTGCGCAGCTCTTCGTACCGCTCCACCGACAGCTCGGGCTCGCCTTCCTTTTCGCCCTTCCAGGGGGCGAAGCGCAGATAAGCCTCGCGCTCCTCCTGGGTGGTGCCGACGCGGTGCAGGACCGAGAGCGAGATGACCTCGTCCTCGCCCTTCAGCGCGATGCCGCGCACGCCGGTCGAGGTGCGGCTCTGGAACTCGCGCACATCGTCGGCGGCGAAGCGGATCGCCCGGCCGCAGCGCGTGGCGAGCAGCACATCGTCCTGGGCACCGAGCAGCGCGACGCCGATCAGCCGGTCCTCGCTCTCGTCGTCGAAGCGCATCGCGATCTTGCCGTTCGAGGGGACGTTGGTGAACGCGTCCATCGAGTTGCGGCGCACCGCGCCCTTGGCGGTGGCGAACATGACGTGGAGCTTGCCCCACTCCGCCTCGTCCTCGGGCAGCGGCAGCACGGTCGAGATCGTCTCGCCCGGTGCCAGCGGCAACAGGTTGACCATCGGCCGTCCGCGCGTGGCGGGCCCTCCTTCGGGTAGGCGCCACACCTTGTAGCGATAGACCTTGCCATGGTTCGAGAAGAACAGGACCGGCGTGTGCGTGCTGGTCACGAACAGCTCGGTGACGACGTCCTCGTCCTTGGTCGCCATGCCCGAGCGGCCCTTGCCACCCCGGTTCTGCGCGCGGAAGGCGTCGAGCGGGGTACGCTTGATATAGCCCTGCATGGTCACGGTGACGACCATGTCCTCGCGCTCGATCAGGTCCTCGTCGTCGATACCATCGGCAGCGGCGGCGATTTCCGAGCGGCGCGGGGTCGCGAACTGGTCGCGGATCGCCACCAGCTCACCGCGCATCACCTCGTACAGCTTCACGCGGTTGGCGAGGATTTCGAGCAGCTCGGTGATCGAGTCCGCCAACCCCTTCAGCTCGTCGCCGATCTCGTCACGGCCGAGCGCCGTCAGGCGATGCAGGCGCAGGTCGAGGATCGCGCGAACCTGTGTCTCGGACAGGCGATAGGTGTCGCCAAAGCCTTCGCTCTCGACCGCTTCGACCAGGCGGATATAGGGCGCGATCTCGGCGATCGGCCATTCGCGGGCGAGCAATGCCTCACGCGCGGCGACCGGCGAGGCCGAACCGCGGATGATCCGCACCACTTCGTCCAGGTTCGTCACCGCGATGACGAGGCCCAGCAAGATGTGCGCCCGCTCGCGGGCCTTGGCCAGTTCGAACTTGGAGCGGCGGGTGATGACCTGCTCGCGGAACTGGACGAAGGCCTGGATGATGTCGCGCAGGTTCAGCAGCTCGGGCCGCCCGCCGCGAATGGCGAGCATGTTGGCCGGGAAGCTGGTCTGGGCGGGGGTGTGCCGCCAAAGCTGGTTGAGCACGACCTCGGGGGTCGCATCGCGCTTCAGGTCGATGACGATGCGAACGCCTTCGCGGTTCGACTCGTCGCGAATGTCGCTGATCCCCTCGATCCGCTTTTCCTTCGCGGCCTCGGCGATCTTCTCAACCAGCGCGTTCTTGCCCTGCTGGAAGGGGATTTCGGTCAGGACGATGGCCCGGCGGTCGCCGCGCATCTCCTCGATCTCGTGGCGCGAGCGCACGATGATCGAGCCGCGCCCGGTCTGATAGGCCGATCGCGCGCCCGAACGGCCGAGGATCAGCGCGCCGGTGGGGAAGTCGGGGGCGGGGACGATCTCGTTGAGTTCCTCGACCGTGATCGCGCCGTTTTCCATGTACGCCAGACAGGCATTGACCACCTCGCCCAGATTGTGCGGCGGGATGTTGGTCGCCATGCCGACCGCGATACCGCCGGCACCATTGACCAGCAGGTTCGGGTACTGGGCGGGCAGGACCGAGGGTTCGCGCTCCGAGCCGTCATAGTTGGGCTGGAAGTCGACCGTGTCCTTGTCGAGATCGTCGAGCAGCGAGTTGGCGACCTTGGCCAGACGCGCTTCGGTGTAACGCATCGCGGCGGGCGGATCGGGGTCCATCGAGCCGAAGTTGCCCTGACCGTCGATCAGCGGCACGCGCATCGACCAGTCCTGCGCCATGCGGGCCAGCGCGTCGTAGATCGCGCTGTCGCCGTGCGGGTGGTACTTGCCCATGACGTCGCCGACGATGCGCGCCGACTTGCGGTACGGCTTGCCCGCGACGAAGCCGCTCTCGGCGGCCGAATAGAGGATACGGCGATGGACGGGCTTCAGGCCGTCGCGCACATCGGGCAGCGCACGCGCCACGATCACACTCATCGCATAGTCGAGATAGCTCGACTTCATCTCGTCGACGATGGAGATCGTCGAAATATCGGAAGGTTCCGCGAGGGTCGTCTCGTCGGCCAAAGTCTGTTGCTTTCCGGCTTGATGGTCAGATGGGAACCAAGGGTACTAGCCCAGCGTGAGCCGCCTGACCACCCCCGCGCGACCCCATTCGCGAGGGGCCGTTCGGGAGCAACGGCGGGCGCGGAGCGGGTCGGCGGGGATGGGCCCGGCGCCTATGCTCCCCCCGGGCAGCAGGATCGCGGGACTTGTCGAGGCGCTGGTCGCCGACGGGAGTAAACGGCGACCAGCCGGGGTCTTATGCCGCCCCGGCGATTTCGGCGACATGTCGCAAATGTTACTATTCTGTCATGACGTTGTCGTAACAGACGTTGTCGTAACAAGGGGTTTGACGGGTCAGGGCTGGACCTCCTTGCCCTCCCAGTCGAACAGCTTGCCGCTGTCGGGCGCGCGCAGTCCGTCGAGGACGTCGAGCAGTTGCACGGCGGCGCGATCGGCGGCGAACAGGCCGCCGGGGCGGACATTGCCCTGGAACGGCTTGGACAGCGCGGTATCGACGGTGCCGGGGTGCAGGGCGACGACGATCGAGCGGTCGTTGCGCCGCTTGTGCTCGATCGCCAGCGTGCGGATGAACTGGTTCAGCGCCGCCTTGGACGCGCGATAGCCGTACCAGCCGCCCATGCGATTGTCGGAGATCGATCCGACCCGCGCCGACAGCGCCGCGAAGATCGTCTTGCCGGTGCGCGGCATCAGCGGCAGCAGATGCTTGGCGATCAGCGCCGGGCCGATCGCATTGACCGCGAAATTGCGCGCCAGCCATGCGGGCGACAGCTGGTCGATCGCCTTTTCGGGCCCGTGGTCGCCGTCATGCAGCAGGCCGGTGGCGACGATCACCAGATCGGGGGCAGGCCCGCTGGCGATCCGCGCGGCGGCGGCGGCGATGCTGGCCTCGTCCTCCAGGTCGATATGCGCGTCGCCGGTCATCGAGCGGGCGAAGCGGGCGACCGCGATCCCCTCTTCCTCCAGCGCGTCGGCAAGGGCTCCGCCGATCCCGCCCGAGGCGCCGATGACGATTGCCCGTTTCCACTCGCTCATCGCACGAATCTCCACAGGGTCGGCGTGCTCGCCTCGGCGTCGAACGCATAGCCGTCGCTATCGAAACCGCGCATCGCATCGGTGTCGGTGATGGCATGCTCGACCATCCAGCGCGCCATGGCGCCGCGCGCCTTCTTGGCGTGGAAGCTGACGAAGCGGTCGCCCTCGCGGAAATCGACGCCGATCACGCGGATGGACGGGGGCAGCTTGCCGTCGACGGCATGCCAATATTCCTGGCTGGCCAGGTTCAGGATGGTGCCGGTGCCCTCCGCCTCGACCTCCTCGGCCAGGCGCGTGGCGATCCGGTCGCCCCACCAGTCGGTCAGCTTGTCCCCGCGCGGCGCCCAGCGCGTGCCCATTTCCAGCCGATAGGGACGCATCGCGTCCAGCGGGCGGAGCAGCCCGTAAAGCCCCGACAGCATCCGCAGATGATCTTGCGCGAACAGGATCGCGGGCTCGTCCAGCGTCTTGGCCTCCAGCCCGGTATAGACGTCGCCCGCAAAGGCGAACATCGCGGGCCGCTCGGGCGCGTCGGCGAAGTCGCGGAACCGTTCGGCATTCAGCTTGGCGAGCGCGGGCGAGATGCGCATCAGCGCGGACAGCTTCTCTTCGCCGAGGCCCGCAGCGGCGGCGGCCAGCGCGTCCGCCTCGACCGCGAAATGCGGGCGGGTGGGGGCGAGATCGGGGAGGGGGCTCTTGTAATCGAGCGTCTTGGCGGGGGAAATGACGGCAATCATGATGACGCACGCGCTAGCGGGCGGAGCGTTCGCGTTCAATCCGCGTTCAGCGGCTGACGGATAGGGTGGCACGCATCATCGCTTTGCTTGAACGGGACGAGACCTGTCCCTACAAGCGCGCCATCGACGGTTCCGGACCTGACAGGCTCTATTCTTGGAGAGAATTCGCATGAAAATCATTCCGAAACTCGCGCTGGCGGCGGTGCTTGCGACGGGCGTAGGTGGCGTTGCGCTGACCGCGCCGGCCGTCGCGCAGAAGAAGGGCAAGGAGCAGGAAGCCGGTGGCCTGAAGCTCAGCCCCGAGGCGCTGAAGGCAGCGCAGGCGGCACAGCCGGTGCTGCAGCAGAAGAATTATGCCGCCGCCGATCCGCTGGTGTCGGCGGTCGAGGCCGCGGCCAAGACCGAGGACGACAAGTATATCGCGGCCGCGATGCGCTACGAGCTCGAATCGGGCAAGCTGTTCGCCGCGCAGCAGGCGAACCCGAACGCGCCGATCGACGAGGCCCCGCTCGCCAAGCCGCTGGACGTGCTGATCGCCAGCCCCTCGACCCCGGTGACGGACAAGCCGCGCTATGTCTATCGTCGCGGCGCGCTGGCCTATAATGGCAAGCAGTATCCGATCGCGCTGAAATATTTCGAACAGGCGCAGCAGCTGGGTTACAACGACCCCAACCTGCCGCTGCTGATCGTCAAGGCGAAGATGGAGACGGGCGACGTCGCGGGCGCGAACGCCGCGCTGGCCACCACCATCGACCAGATGAACGCCTCGGGCCAGAAGGCGCCGGAGGATTATTACAAGTACGCCATCGGTCGCGCCAACAAGAGCAAGATGGTCCCCGAGACGCTGACCTGGATGCGCAAGTGGATCGTCGCCTATCCGACGCCGCAGAACTGGCGCAACGCGCTGGTCATCTATGGCCTGCAGCCGGGTTCGCTGGCGACGCTGGACAAGAACCAGAAGCTGGACCTGTTCCGCCTGATGCGCGCCTCCAAGTCGCTGGCCGACCAGAACGACTATATGGAATATGCGCAATATGCGACGGACAAGGGCCTGCCCGCCGAGGCGGAAGCGGTCCTGAAGGAAGGCATGGCGACCGGCAAGATCCCGGCCGGTAACGCCACCGCCAAGGCGATGCTGACCGCCGCCGCCGCCAAGAGCCGCCAAGAAGGCTCGCTCGCCCCGACCGAGGCGCGCGCTAAGTCGGCTGGCGACGGCAAGCTCGCCGCGCTGACCGCCGAGGCCTATTACGGCCAGGGCAATTACGCCAAGGCGGCCGAGCTGTACCGCACCGCGCTGCAAAAGGGCGGCGTCGATGCGGGCGAGGTGAACACCCGCCTCGGCATCGCACTCGCCGCGCAGGGCGACAAGGCCGGTGCCACCGCCGCCTTCGACGCGGTGAACGGTGCCCCCCGCGCCGATCTGGCGGGCTTCTGGAAGGCCTGGCTCTCGACCCAGGCATAAGGTCAACGTCCGCGCCGATCCGGTCGGCGTGGTCCTGTCCCGCGGAAAGGCCTCGGCGAAAGCCGGGGCCTTTTTCGTTCCGGTGGGAGGGGCGCGAAACTCCCTCCCACCCGCCGTTCAGCCTGAGCGCAGTCGAAGGCCACGGGATTGTGCTCGCCTGGAGGGACGCAGCGGGCGTGCGCTTCGACTTCGCTCAGCGCGAACGGTTGTCTGGTCTGCGGCCCCAAGCTCCGCGCGCGTCCCTGCCCTCCGTTCAGCCTGAGCGCAGTCGAAGGCCACGGGATTGCACTCGCCTGGAGGAAAGCTGCAGGGTGCGCTTCGACTTCGCTCAGCGCGAACGGCAGTCTGGTGAGAAGCCTCAAGCGCCGCCCGCGCCCCGCCCTCCGTTCGGCCTGAGCGAAGTCGAAGCGCACGCGAATCCCTGGAAATGGAATCACCCCGTCAAATGGCGGCCCTCCCAAGAAAAAAAACCGGCCCCCCTCGCAGAAGGCCGGTTTCCTGACTGGCCGAAAACTTGTGGGTCAGTCCGCTTCGATCGGAATCCCCGACACCTGCTTGGCGGTGCGAATGGTCAGCGAGGTCTTGACGCTGGCGACGTTGGGCGCCGGTGTCAGATGCCCGGTCAGGATTTCCTGGAAGCTCTTGAGGTCCGACGCGACGATCTTCAGGATGAAGTCGATCTCGCCGTTCAGCATATGGCATTCGCGCACTTCGGGAATACCGGCGACATGCGCTTCGAACGCGGCCAGGTCATGCTCGGCCTGGCTGCGCAGCGACACCATCGCGAAGACGGTGATCGGAAAGCCCAGACGCGCGGCGTCCAGATCGGCGTGATAGCCCCGGATCGCCCCCGCTTCCTCGAGCGCGCGGACGCGACGCAGGCAGGGCGGGGCGGTCAAACCGACGCGTTCGGCGAGTTCGACATTGGTCATACGGCCATCGGCCTGCAACAGCGCCAGGATCTGCCGATCGATACGATCGAGCGCCATTACACGATACTCCACATAAAAAGCCGATTCCCTATGTTCGTTTGCGGCTGGATATAAGAAAATTACGCACTACCGCAATTGTCTCACTTTGCAACGGCATGTCGCGTGATATTTGCAGGTTACCAGTTGGAAGGATAAAGACGTTACGTCAGGGTCCTCGGGGGCCATGGCCCAAGCGTAAAGGGAGCTCTGTGCGGTTCGACGACAGTCTGGCGACGATTCTTTCGGCCGACACTGCGACGCCATTCGGCGCGCAGACTGCCTGGCGGCAGCTGGTCGACCTGATGAGTCGCGGGCGGGTTCCCGCAGATCCGCCGATGCTGGCGCGACTGGCGGCGTTGCGCGATATCGTGCCCGAGCCCGTTCGCGCCGCCAGCGCCCGCATACTGCGTCAGGGCCCGGCACCGGTCGCGCTGGTCGCCTTCTTCGCCCAGGACGATCTGCCCGTCGCGGGACCGGTCCTGCGTTCGGTGACCCTGGCGGATGCGGACTGGCTGGCGATCCTGCCCCGGCTGACGCCCGGCACCCGATCGATTCTCCGTCATCGTCGAGATTTGTCGGAAACGGTGCAGCGGGGACTGGAGAGCTTCGGCGCGGTCGATTTCGTCCTGCCGCACTTCGGCGCGGAGGCGGTGGCCGATCCTGAGCCCGAACCCGTCACCGTGGCGCCGACCCCATCCCAGCCGCAAAGCTGGCCGATCGCCCGCGACACGCCCCCGCCGCCGCCCGCCGCCGCGCCATTGCCGCCGCAGGAGCCGCCGGTCGCCGAACAGCCGCCGCTGTCGATCCTGCTCGATCCCGTGCCGACCCAGCCCGCCACGCCGTTCGTGGCGCTGGGGCAGGTGGCCCGGACCCTGCCCTTCATGGCCGAGGCGATGCGCCATGCCGAGCCCGCTTCAGCGCCACCGCGCTATGAGATCGCCGATCTGGTCGCCCGGATCGATGCGTTCAACCAGCGCCGCGAAGAAGTGGCGGGGGCGACCCCGAGCCATGCGGGCCCGGCGCATTTCGATTTCGAGACCGACACGCGCGGACTGATCCTGGGCGTCGATGGCGTCGCGCGCGGGCCGCTGGTCGGCGTCAGCATCGCCGAGACCGTGATGCAGGGGCTGGCGCAGTTCGATGGCGTGGCGATGGGAGCGTTTCGGCGCCGCTCGCCCTTCCGCGACGCCCGGCTGGAGATTGGCGGCGCATCGGAAGCGGCGGGGTCGTGGCGGGTTTCGGCCATGCCCTATTTCGACCCGCTGACCGGCCAGTTTCTGGGCTATCGCGGCAGCGGGCGGCGGCCCCGGCGCGACGAGATCGCCAATGCGGTCGGCGCCGACACGGCGTCGGACAAGGCTTCGTCCGATTCGCTGCGCCAGCTGGTCCACGAACTCCGTACCCCCGCCAATGCGGTGGCGGGCTTTGCCGAACTGATCGAAAGCGAACTGCTCGGTCCTGTCGCGCCGGTCTATCGCGACCGGGCATCGGCCATCCGGTCGATGGCGGCGGACCTGCTCGCCTCGGTCGAGGACCTCGACACGGCGGCGCGGATCGAGGGACGGGTGCTGGAGCTGCGGCCGACCGTCGTGCCGCTGGAGCCGCTGATCCGGCGTATCCTGACCGAACTCCACCCGCTGGCCGAGTTGCGCCGTGCGGAAATCCGGTTCGAGGCGCCCGAGCAGGCGATCACCGCCCTGGCGGACGACCGCGCGAGCGAGCGGCTGATTACCCGGCTGTTCTCGGTCCTGCTGTCCAATTGCGTGGTCGGCGAGCGGCTGGCCGCCGGGCTGGCGATCGATCAGGGCATGGCGGTGCTGCGCGTCGACCGGCCGCTGGCCCTGACCGTCGAGACCGAGGGCGCGCTGCTCAGCGAGGCGGGCGACGAGGATCAGCGTGACGGCGCGCCGCTGCTCGGCACCGGCTTTTCGCTGCGGCTGATCGACAAGCTGGGCGCGGAGATGGGGGGCGGCCTGACCATCGGGCTCCACCGGGTCGTGTTGGCGCTGCCGCTCGGCGGGGAGCAGCGCGCGGGACAGGCGTCGCGCCGCTGAAGCCGGCCATGTCGACCCGGCCTTGGCGCCCCGACCCGCCCAGCGCGGAGGAACGGATCGACTGGCCTGCCGATTTCGGCACCCGCTTCCTGGTCACCGTCGATGTCGAGGAGGAATTCGACTGGTCCGCGCCGCTCGACCGGCGGCACCGCGCGACGACGGCGATGCGGGCCTTCCCGGCGGCGCATCGGCGTTTTGCCGAGGCGGGCGTCGGGCTGACCTGCATGGTCGACTATCCGGTCGCGGTCGATCCGGCGTCGGTCGCGATCCTGTCCGAGTGCCGGAACGACGGGCGGTCGGAAATCGGGGCGCAGCTTCACGCCTGGGTCACCCCACCCTATCGGGAGGTGGTCGACCCCTTCACCAGCCATGCGGGCAACCTGCCCCTCACGCTGGAGGCGGCCAAGCTGGATATGCTGACCGAGGCGCTGGCGCAGGGCTTCGGCATGCGGCCGCGTATCTTCCGGTCGGGGCGCTATGGACTGGGGCCGTCCTCGCTGGGCCTGTTGGCGGAGCGGGGCTATCGGATCGACAGCTCGATGCGCGCGCTGCACGATTATGGCGACGAAGGGGGCATGGATTTCGGCGGCATCGCGGCGCATGGCTTTCACCGTGACGGGATGGTCGAATTGCCGCTGACCAGCGTGTTCGACGGGCGCTTGCGGCGATGCGGACCGCGCGTCCATCGGTGCGCGGGACAGGTCCCATATGGTCGCGGGGTGCTGGCACGGGCGGGGTTGCTCAACCGGATACCGTTGACGCCCGAAGGGGTGGGTATCGCCGATGCGCTGGCGGGGATCGATCGGTCCTTGCAGGACGGCGTCCGCCTGCTGGTCTTTTCCTTTCATTCCCCGACGCTGGAGCCGGGGCATACCCCCTATGTCCGCGATGCGCGGGACCGGGCGCAATTCGACCTATGGTGGGATGCGGTGTTCGACCGGCTGGCCGAACGGGGCGTCCTGCCCACCACGGTCGCGGATATCCTCGCGGCGCTCGACCGGCGCCCCGGCTGACATCGGTGGGCGACCAGGACGGCCGCCCGCCGGTCGGGGATCAGCGCTTCATCGCCTCGATCAGCTTCTTGACGTCCTGGCTGCGACCGCGCGGCAGGATCAGGATGTCGTCGCCGCTCGCCACGACGATCAGATTCTCGACATCGACCGCCGCGACGCGCACCCGGTCGGTGCGGATCAGGCAGTTCTTGGTATCGATCGCCAGCACTTCGCCGCGATGCGCATTGCCGAACCCGTCCAGCTCGCTGATCGCGTGCAGCGCGTCCCAGCTGCCGACATCGTTCCAGCCCATCGCGACCGGCACCACCGCGACGCGATCGGCGCGCTCCATGACCGCATAGTCGATCGAATCGGACGGGCAGGCGGCGAAGTCGGCCTCGTTGGGGCAGATGCGCTTGCCCTCATGCGTGGCGCCGCGCATCGCCTTTTCGGCGGCGACGAGCATTTCGGGGGCGTGCTGGCCCAGTTCCTCGAGATAGCGGTCGGCGCGGAACAGGAAGATGCCGCCGTTCCACGCATAGTCGCCGCGTGCCAGCATCGCTTCGGCACGTTCCAGGCGGGGCTTCTCGACGAAGCGCGCGACCTGGTTGACCCCCGGCGCGATCTCGCGGCCGACCTGGATCCAGCCATAGCCGGTCTCGGGCTTGTCGGGCGAGATGCCGAAGGTCGCGAGCCAGCCCTGCGACACCATCGGCAGTGCGGCGCGGATCGCGGCGTGGAACGCGTCCAGATCGGCGATGACATGGTCGGACGGCATGACCAGCAGCACGTCCTCGGGCTTGGCGGCGAGCGCGGCGAGTGCGATGGCGGGCGCGGTGTTGCGCGCCACTGGCTCGAGGATCAGCGCCTGGGCCGGGGTGCCCGCGGCGACCAGCTGGTACTCGACCAGATCGGCATGACGTTGGCCCGCGACGATGATCGGTGCCGCGAAGTCCTTCGAGCTGGTCCGCTGTGCGGTCAACTGCAACATGGTCTCGTCCGAGGTCAGCGCGAGCAGCTGCTTGGGCATTTCCGGCTTGGACATGGGCCACAGTCGCGTGCCGGAGCCGCCGGACAGGATGACCGGAACGATCGGATTGTGCATGAATGCCCCTTTGTTGATCCGCCATCGCCGATCGGATGACGGTTTCGCCTATAACGCGCCCATAACGCATATCTTCACGCTTCGTTTGTCATTCCGTGTAAAAATTGGGACAGTCGTGCGTGCAAGGGAGGGACGAGCAGCGTCCGGTCGATGATCCGTGTGTTCAAACACTATGTCCCCCATGCGGTTCTGCTGCTCGGGTTGGTCGATTTCACGCTGCTGCTGCTCGCCTCCGAGCTGGGGTGGCGGTTGCGGGCCTGGCAGA
This sequence comes from Sphingomonas sp. NCPPB 2930, assembly GCF_042867205.1. Classification (NCBI taxonomy): domain Bacteria; kingdom Pseudomonadati; phylum Pseudomonadota; class Alphaproteobacteria; order Sphingomonadales; family Sphingomonadaceae; genus Sphingomonas; species Sphingomonas sp. NCPPB 2930. Next base: position 159,640 of record NZ_JBHZQU010000006.1, read on the forward strand.
TCGGCTATCCGGTCGGTGCGGCGATCGACCGCTGGCCGCAGATATTGAGCTTTGCCGCGCCGCTTCAGGTCGCGCTGCTGGCGGTGGGGGCCTATTCGACCGCGTCCTTCCTGTCGCTGCGCTTCGCGGCGGCGCGGTTGATGGTCGCGGTGTCGCTGGGCGTCATCTTCCTGTCGCTGATCTTCTTCTTCTTTCCGGCAGTCTCCTATTGGCGATCGAGCCTGTTGTTCGCGATGATGTTCGCGATCCTTCTGCTGGTCGTCATGCGTGGCGCGTTGGGGCGGCTGCTGGGCGGAGACCGGTTCAAGCGGCGGGTGATCGTGATGGGGGCGGGGCCCCGCGCCGCCCAGATCGTCGAGCTGGCCGAGCGGCCGGGCGCCAATTTCCTGGTCGTCGGGGTGATCGCCATGTCCGACGCCGAAAGGGTGCTGCCACAGGCCATTCACCGCGAGGATATTCCCAATCTCCAGGCGTTCGTCGTCGGTCGCGAGGTGGTCGAAGTCGTGCTGGCGCTGGAGGAACGCCGCCGCGCCTTGCCCTATCAGGATTTGTTGCGTGTCCGGACGGCGGGCGTGCAGGTGTTCGAGCTGTCGAGCTTTCTGGAGCGCGAAACCGGGCGGATCGACCTGGCCTCGGTCAGCCATAGCTGGCTGATCTTCTCCGACGGTTTCTCGTCGGGGCGCGTCCGTTCGGTGATCCTCAAGAGGGCGTTCGACGTCACGGTCAGCCTGGCGCTGCTGATCGCGGCGGTGCCGATCATCGCGATCACCGCCATCGCCATCCGACTGGAGTCGAAGGGGCCCGTCTTCTATCGCCAGCGCCGTGTCGGCCTGTTCAACCAAGCGTTCGACATCCCCAAGCTGCGCTCGATGCGGCAGGATGCCGAGCTGGCCGGGCAGGCGGTCTGGGCGGAAAAGGACGATCCGCGCATCACCCGCGTCGGCCGTTTCATCCGCAAGGTCCGGATCGACGAACTGCCGCAGATCTGGTCGGTGCTGAAGGGCGAGATGAGCTTTGTCGGCCCGCGCCCCGAACGCCCGCAATTCGTCGAACAGCTCGAACAGCAAATTCCCTTTTACGCCGAACGGCATATGGTAAAGCCGGGGATCACCGGATGGGCGCAGCTCAACTATCCCTATGGCGCCTCGATCGACGATGCGCGGCACAAGCTGGAATATGACTTGTACTACGCCAAGAATTATTCGCCCTTCCTCGACGCGCTGATCCTGCTCCAGACGCTGCGGGTCATCCTGTGGCCGTCGGGCGCGCGGTGAGCGACGCGGCCGGGCCGGGGGCCCCGGCGGCCAGCCCCTATCCGATGCTGCGGCGCAAGCGGCGATTCTGGCGTCGGGGGCGGTTGCCGCTTCGTGTCCGGCTGGTTGCCGTATTGGCGGCGATCGCGCTGGCGGTGGGGGCGCTGCTGGTCCAGCTGTTTACCGCCAGGCCGCCGGTTGACCCCGTGCTGGCGCTGCGCAAGGCGAGCGTCGCACTGGAGGCGGGCAATTATCACGCCGCGCACGACCAAGCGCTCCAGGCCGCGGCCGCCGCGCCGCGCTCCGGGCCGGCGCAGATGATGCTTGCCCGGACCAGCCTGTTGCTGGGGCAGGGGGTGACGGCGGAGGCGGCGCTGGACCGCGCGCTGGCCGACGGCGTGCCCGAGGTCGAGACGCTGGCCGCACGGGCGGAGGCGCGCTGGTCGCTGGGCAATCTGGCGGGCGCGCAAGAGGCGGTCGATCGCATGCCCGCGCAGCAGGACGCCGCGATGATGCGCGCCGCCGCGCAGGTTCGTGCCGCCCGCGCCGGTGGCGCGACGCTTCGCCGGATGTTGCAGGCGGTCGTGGCGCGCTTTCCGAACGATGCGCGAAGCTGGACCGATCTGGGTCGCAGCCGGTTCGGCGCGGGCGACATGCTGGGCGCGAGCGAAGCCGCGACCCGCGCCGCCGCGCTGGCCCCCGCCGATCCGGCGGCGCTGACCCTGCAGGCCGAGGTGGTGCACGCGCGCTATGGTCTGGCGGCGAGCCTGCCCTGGTTCGAGGCGGCGTTACGGCGCGATGCCTATTATCATCCGGCGCTGATCCGTTATGCCGCGACGCTGGGCGATAGCGGCCGTTCGAGCGATGCGCTGGCGGCGACCCGCAGGGCGCTGGTGTCCGAGCCGGGCAGTCCCGAGGCGTTCTACCTCCAGGCGGTGATCGCCGCGCGGGCAGGGCGTTTCGCCTTGGCGGAGGGCGTGCTGGAGCAGACGCGCGGCGCCTTGTCCTATCGTCCCTCTGTCGTGCTGCTCAACGGTTTGCTGGCCTATGCCCAGGGGCGGCCGCAGCGGGCGGTGCGGGTGTGGGGGCGGCTCGTCGCGATGCAGCCGATGAACGTCGCCGCCCGTCGCCTGCTGGCGGCGGCGCAGATCGCGACGGGGGATCGCCCCGCCGCGCTGGCGACGCTTCGCCCGATCCTGAGCCGGGCGGATGCCGATGGCTATGCGCTACGTCTCGCGGCGTTCGCGGCCCCGGCGGAGGAGGGGGCGGGGCTTATCGACCGGATCGCGCAGGCGCATGTCGGCGAAGCGGCGATCTTTCGCCCCGACCGCCCGCTGGGCGACCTGACCATCGCGGCGGAAACCTCGCCGACCGACCCGACCTATGCGCTGGGGGTCATTCGCGCGCTGGCCAGCCAGGGGAACCGGGCAGGCGCGCTTGCCAAAGCGCAGGCGCTGGTCCGCGCCACGCCGGGCGCCCCGGCCGCGCTGCTGGCTTATGGCGATGTGCTGTCGACCATCGGCCGCCTGTCGGAGGCGCTGGGCCCCTATGCCCGCGCGGCCGATCTGACCTTCGACGAGCCGACGATGCTGCGGCTGGTCGATGGCTATGGACGAGCCGGGCGGGCAAGGGAGGCCGCCGTCGCCCTCGGCCTGTATCTCTCGCAAAACCCGCAGAGCGTGCCCGCGCGCCGTCTGCTCGCACGGTGGCAGCTGGCCGCCGGGGAATGGGATGCCGCGATCGAAACGCTCGAAGGATTGCGGATGCAGCTGGGGCCGGACGACGTCGCGCTGCTTCACGATCTGGCGTTGGCCTATGCCGGGGCCGGGGACGGGCTGGTCGCGCGGCGTTACGGCGCCGTGGCCTATGGGCTGGCTCCGATGAACGCGGCAGCGGCGGATGCCTATGGCGTGGCGCTGGCGGCGGCGGGCGAGACGGAGGGCGCGCGTCAGCTGTTCGACAAGGCGCTGGCGCTCGCCCCCGGCAATCCGGTCATTGCGGGGCACCGCGCCGCGCTCTGACGTCCGCCGGTCTTTGCAGCGGGGTGTCCGCGCCGTAGAAGCGCGGGCATGACCGACCTTCCCGTTTCCGTGCTGGAGCGCATCGCCGCCGCGCTCGAACGCCTGGCCCCCGCGCCCATCGTCTCCGCCGATCCGCTGGCGCATCCCGCCTATCTGTGGCGTGACGGCGTGCTTCGGCCGGTGCGCGGCTTCGCGCCGCTGCCGCTAGACCTGTTGCAAGGGCTGGACCGTCAGCGCGAGGCGCTGCTCACCAATCTGACCCGGCTGGCCGAGGGGCATGCGGCGCAGGACGTGCTGCTCTGGGGCGCGCGGGGCACGGGCAAGTCGGCGCTGGTGAAGGCCAGCGTGGCGGCGGTACAGGCGGCGCGGCCCGGTCGTCTGGCGCTGGTGTCGGTCGATACGCTCGACAGCCTGCCCACGCTGTTCGCGCTGCTGGAAGGGGTGGACCGGGCCTTTGCGCTGTTCATCGACGATCTGGGTTTCGACGAGGCGGGCGAGGCGCGCAAGCTGCGCTCGCTGCTCGACGGCGGGGCGGAGGCGCGGCCCGCGCATGTCCGCTTGCTGGTCACCGCCAATCGCCGCCACCTGCTGCCCCGCGACCTGAGCGAGCAGGACAGCGCGATCAATCCGCGCGACGTGGTGGACGACCAGCTGGCGCTCGCCGACCGTTTCGGCCTGAGCCTGGGCTTCCACGCGCTCGACCAGGACGGCTATCTGGCGATCGTCCGCGCCTATACCGAGCGCCACGACCTGCCGTTTGACGGGGCCGAGGCGGTCCATTGGGCGACCCGGCGCGGCAGCCGCTCGGGGCGGGTGGCCTGGCAATATATCGTCGACCTGGCGGGACGGAAGGAGCGGGTCCTGTAAGAGAAATTTCGTTTCGGTGAAAAAACCTCTTGCACCGATCCGAGCCGCTGGCTATTGGCGCGCCTCCAGCACGGATCGGCCTTCCCGAAAGGCTCTGAAAACCGATCCGTACTCTCTAGTCGGGGAGTAGCTCAGCCTGGTAGAGCACTGCCTTCGGGAGGCAGGGGCCGGAGGTTCGAATCCTCTCTCCCCGACCATTTACATGCCCTTATGATCACCTCCGAAAGGAGGTCCAGGCGTGGCCCAAGCCGATATGCTTATTCGGTGTCAGCCCGGTGCGGTTGGCGACATGTCCTATTTGCCCTGATATGTTCGCTCGCAGCGTCGCGTTGGCCTATGCAAAGAGGGCGACCTTCCGGCCGCCCTCCCGCTTGATGCTGTGTCCTGGATACGGTCGATATGAACCGGTGGGCCCGTTGTCGCACGCCGGGGCCTCCTAGTCAGGAACGGTGCCGATCCCCGTCAGCCATCAATTTCTTTTGGTCATGCTGCGCACGGCAGACCTTCGAAAACTGCCGACTGCAGTCGCATCAGCAATACGCCGTTGTTGAGCCAATGCGCAGAAACTGCATTTTTTAAAATGTCCAAAAGGGCAAAGTCGGCAAGCCCGGACTCGCCCACATAGGTGGCGTCCGGCGTGACGCGCCGCTGGCCATTGCCATCAAAGAACTGCCTATGGAAGCCAAAGTAGCCCATAGCGTTGTGGACGCCCTCGTAAACCTCGTAAGGTGCATCTCCGTTTAATACGACCCGAGCACAAAATAACGACATATTGATTACTCCTAAGGCCGAATCATCTCAGCCAAAGGAATGCTAATTCGTTCGATGATTGAACCGCCAGCCTTGTTGAAGTTGGTTGCGATGAACTGCGGATAAAAATTTTATGGCAGCCATTCGGAAAGCTCGTATTTCTGCGAGATCTATGAAGCGCAAGACCCCAAAAATAAATTTTCGCGCTATTCAGCAACCTGAATTCAATCGATCAATGTACCCGAGCGGCCGAGCTGGCGTACAACCGTGTTGAATGCCGCCTTCACTCCTTGCGCGCGAGCGATCTCATTCGACTGCCCGGCCGATTCCCAGAAGGTCGTCAGCCGCCAGCGGTCGGGGCAGTGGGGGCAGGCAGCGAAGAGCGAGGTGAACCGGGATCGTGTCGCACCGTCGCCCGCCGCTATCGATCATCGCCTGTCGCAGGACCTGAACGGATAGCTCCACGATGATGCGCTGCTGCTTGGGCATCCGCCCTCAAGAGCCGCAGGAGCTGGCCCTGACAATCAGCTCATAGGGAAGCTCGATCGAGGATCGGGCGCTCTCCGGACCATCGCTGCGGTCTGCCAGCAGGCTCACGGCGGCCGCCGCCATGTCGCAATTGGGTTGTCGGATCGTTGTCAGCTGTGGCCAGGCCATGCGGGCCAGCTGGGCGTCATCGAACCCGACGATGGACAATTTCTGCGGGACGGCGATCTGCGCCCGCATCGCGGCCACCAGCACGCCCAGCGCCATCTCGTCGTTGCTCGCGAAGATCGCGTCGGGTGCGCGGGGGCCATGGAGCAGGGCCTCCGCCGCGACGATGCCGGACCGGAAGGTGAAGTCGCCTTGGACCACCAGCCGGTCGTCGGGCGCGATCCCGGCGGCGTCCATGGCATCGCGAAACCCAAGCCAGCGGCGATGGGTCGCGCTATGGGTCGGGTTGCCCTTGATGAAAGCGATGTCGCGGTGGCCCAGCGCGATCAGATGCTCCGCCATGGTGCGGGCCGCCGCGCGGTCGTCGATGCTGACATAGGGTGTCCGGTCGACATCATTACCCGGCGCGATGCGGACCACGGGGACCGCATGCCGCTCGAAAATCGCGATCAGGTCGGCGCAGTCGCAAATGGGCGGGGTGAGGATCGCACCCCCCAGTTTCAGCCCGACCAGGCTCTCCTCCAGCCTCGCCTGCCAGTCGGAACGGTCGAGCGAGACGGTCTCGATGACCACATGGCGGCCGAGCGATCGCGCCCGTTCGAGCGCGCCGAGCAGGACGTCATTGGCATAGCTGCACGCCGGGTCGTCGAAGAACAGCCCGATGAGGAAGGAGCGGGTGCTCGACAGGCTGCGGGCGAACGTGTTGGGCCGGTAGTTCAATTCCGCCACGACGCGCGCGACGGCCTCGCGCACCGCCGGGCGGACATGCGCTTCGCCGTTGATGACGCGCGAGACGGTCTTGGGGGAAACGCCAGCCTGCCGGGCCACGTCCTTGATGGTAAGCGCCTTCATCAAAACATCCGGCCGGAAGACAAGGAGCGGCACGCCGGGGTCAAGCGTCCCACATGGCGTCATCTTATGCAATCGGATGCGGCCCGCAATCATGCCGTGCCTCAGGGGCAGTCTCGATAGGAGACGGGCGATCAATATCGTCGTCGCGAAAGCCGGAAAGTATCAGGACGCCGACGGCGCGCCCCGCGAAACGCGCTGCTCCCGTCGCGAAGGACAAGGGGAGTGTGGCGGCGGAACCACAGTCATCCGGTTGATTCACCGGGCGATCCCGGCGCCGGTCAATTTTGTTGACACCGATGTCATGCCGTATAGCGTGATATGGCAAAATAATACGCCGACGCGATCGGTGAAACGCGGTCCGTGAAGGTCGCAAAGGGAGAGGTGACATGAAGGGGAAGACGCTTGCGCGCGTGCTCGTGCGCTCGACATCGGTTCTGGGGCTGACGGCGGGATTGCTGCTGGCCTCCCAGGGGCAGGCGCAGACGGCACCGGCCGATCCGCAACAAGGCACGCCCCAGGCCGATACCGGCAGCCAGACGCCGCCGCCGGGCGAGGCAAGCCCCACCAATCCCCAGCCCGAAACCAATTCGAGCGACATCGTCGTTACCGGCGTCCGCGCCTCGCTGGAGCGGTCGATCGCGATCAAGCGCGACTCCAACGGCGTCGTCGATGCGATCAGCGCGGAGGATATCGGCAAGTTCGCCAATACCAACCTGGCGGAATCGCTTCAGCGTATCACCGGCGTGTCGATCGACCGGCGCAACGGCGAAGGCTCGACCGTCACGGTGCGTGGTTTCGGCGCGCAATATAATCTCGTCACGCTCAACGGCCGCCAGCTGGCGACGTCCAACATCGTCGCGGTCGGCGGCGACCAGGGCGGCGACGGTGCGGGCGGCTTCGGGCGCTCGTTCGACTTCTCGAACCTCGCCTCGGAAGGGGTGAAGACGCTGGAGGTCTACAAGACGGGCCGCGCCGCGATCCCGTCGGGCGGTATCGGCGCGACGGTCAACGTGGTCAGTCGCCGCCCGCTCGACAATGCCGATACCGGGCTGGTCGGGTCGCTGGGCGTCAAGGGCAGCTATGACAACAGCTCGGCCGACTGCATCGACTGCGGCGCGCGCGTCACGCCCGAGGCGTCGGGAACGGTCAGCTGGTCCGACAGCGAGAAGCGCGTCGGCGTGTCGCTGTTCGGCAGCTACCAGAAGCGCAATTTCAGCTTTGCGAGCGTCGCACCGGACAATTGGAATATCCGCTCGCTCAACGACTTCCTCAACCCGGCCAACGGCTTCGTCAACGGCGCGACCAAGATCAACAACCGCCCGACGGGCAACCCGCTGGTATCGGTGCCCAACGACTTCCGCTATCACTTCTCGGAGGCCAGCCGCGAGCGGATCAACGGCCAGGCGATCCTGCAATTCCGCCCGACCGACACGCTGACCTTCACCGCCGATGGTCTCTATGCCCAGCTGCGCCAGTCGGAGCGCCGCTCGAGCCAGTCCAACTGGTTCAACCGGCCGTTCAGCGAGGTGACGTTCGACGACGCCAGCAACGGCGTCGCCACCACCCAGTTCTTGGCCGAGACGATCAACGGCGTGAAGGACGCGGCCTTCGAACAGGCGTATCGCGCGCAGAAGAACCGGCTGTACGATGTCGGCGGCAACATCGAATGGAAGCCGAGCGATCGGTTCACCCTGTCGGTCGACGGCCATATCGGCGAGGCGCAGAGCCTGCCCGACAATCCCAACGGCCAGACCTCGACCACCGTCGCGATCAACGCGCCGGTCGTGACCGGCCACACGCTGCGCTGGACCGAGAACGGCTTCCCGCAGCAGACGCTGGCGATCAACGACGGCACCCAGAGCACGACCCCGACCGGCCAGCCCTTCATCAAGGGCAATAATAACGGCGTGCTGGACGTCGGCGATCTGGCGAGCGCGGTGCAGCGCCAGTTCGCGTCGAACCAGACGCAGCGGATCCGCGAGCTGCGTGCCGATGCCGCCTGGGACTTCACCGATCAGATCCGGCTAGACGCTGGCGTCGATTACCGCACCACGACGACCCGCCAGACCCAGTTCAACACGCGCCAGGTGCTGGGCGACTGGGGCAACTCGCTGCCGCCCGACATCGCGCGGCTGGCACCGGGGCAGGTTTTCCAGTTCTGCAATACCTGCAAGTTCGAGCATAACAATCCGAACGCCGACCCGAACACCCAGATCGCCTTCCGCACCCAGGATGCGACGAAGCTCTACAACACGCTGTTCAACTATTATTCCGGCGTGACGAACGACGGCGTCGACCACCGCAACAATATCGACGCGAACAGCGACAATTCGGTGCGCGAGAATATCTGGTCCGGCTATCTCCAGGGCAGCTGGAACGGGCAGGTGTTCGGCCGCAACGCCCAGATCGTGGCCGGCCTGCGTTATGAGAATACCAAGGTGCACGCCGTGTCGTTGCAGCCGGTGCCGCTGGCGATCGTGTGGACCGCGGACAATGACTTCGTGCTCCAGAACAGCACCGATCGCCAGGCGATCACGGCGCGGGGATCGTACAACAACTGGCTGCCCGCCGTGGACGCCAAGATCGAGGTGATGGACAATCTGTTCGCGCGCGCGTCCTACAGCAAGACGATCTCGCGGGCGCCGTACGGCAACCTCTTCGCCTCGACGGGCGTCGGCGCGCCGGGACGGCCGACCGCGATCGGCGGCATTGCGACGGGTTCGGCCAACAATACCGGCCTGCTGCCGCTGTCTTCGGACAATATCGACGTGTCGGTCGAATGGTATCCGCGCAAGGACGTCTTCCTGTCGGCGGGGTTCTTCGACAAGCGGGTGCATAATTTCATCGGCAACACGGTGGTGAACCGCAACCTGTTCGGGCTGCGCGACGCGACCTCGGGGCAGGCCGGCACGCGCTCGGGCACGGCGCGCGAGCAGCTGACCAACACGTTCGGCGCCGACATCACCGACGTCAACCTGTTCACCTATACCGCCCTGCTGCAACAGAATGCGGGCAATGTGGCGGCGGCGAACGCGCAGTTCGCGGCGAATTACAACACGCAGAGCCGCGCGCTGAACCAGGGCTTCGTCGATTCGATCCTGAGCCAGGTCGACATCAGCCCCAATGCCAGCGACCCGTTGTTCAATTTCGCGGTCAACACGCCGATCAACAATCGCGACGCGCATATCTATGGCGTCGAGCTGGCGGGTCAGTATTTCCTGGGTGAAACCGGCTTCGGCATCGCGGCCAGCTATACGCTCGTCCGGGGCAATATCGGCATCGATATCGCGGCGGACCCCACCGTGAACACCTTCGCGCTGGTCGGCCTGTCGGATACCGCCAATGCCACGCTGATCTACGACAAGAACGGCATATCGATGCGCCTGTCGTACAACTGGCGCGACAAGTTCCTGAGCGACATCAACCGTGGCGGCGACCGCAATCCGGTCTTCACCGCACCCTATGGCCAGCTCGACCTGTCCATGAGCTTCGACCTGACGCCGCGCTTCGCGCTCGGCTTCGAGGCGATCAACCTGACCGAAGAAGGCGTGCAGACCTATGGTCGCGACCGCATGAACACCTGGTATCTGGCCGAAGGTTCGGCACGCTATCTGGTCGGCGCGCGGTATCGCTTCTGATTTCGGAAACCCGGAAGGCCGCTGTCCCCTCCGCGGTCTTCCGGGTACATGGGGCGATCATGGCCGCACCTGTCCTGCTCAACAATATCGACCATCGCGACCTTCGCGTCGCGATGGGTCATCATGCGCGCTTCGGCGACGCCATCAACCAGACCCGCGTATTCCCCGCCGAGTTCGAGGAGCTTCAGCGCGAATACGCGATATTGCTGCGCCGGGACGAGGCGGGTGCGCTGTATGCGACCATCCTTCTGGGCCTGGACCCGGATGAGAACCTGTTCCTGAAGGGCGATCGCTGGGACGCCCGCTACATTCCCGCGACCCGTGCGCGCGGGCCGTTTTCGATCGGTCACGACCCCGCCGGCGAGCCGATGATCTTCCTCGATCCCGAGCATCCGCGACTGACCACGGATGGCATGCCCGTCTTTCGCGAACATGGCGGCAACGCGCCGCTGCTCGACCATGTCTCGGTCATGCTGCAACGCATTTATGAGGGCGTGCAGACCGAGCAGGCCATGTACGAGGCCTGGGCGGCGCTCGACCTGCTGACGCCCGCCGTGCTGCAACTCGATCTGGACGAGGGGCGGCGATACAAGGTGCCGGACTGCCTGACGATCGATAGCGCGCGGCTGGCGGCGCTGGAGGGCGGGGCGCTTGGCGAGCTTCATGCACGGGATTATCTACGCCCGGCATTCTGGATCGTGTCCTCGCTGGGCAATCTGCGCCATCTGATCGATCGCAAGCTGGTCGGCGATGCGCATGGCTGATCGCCTGCCCGCCCCGCGTCATGCCCGCGAGATGACCGGCACGCTACCCCCCGATCTCGCCGCGCTGGTCCAGCGGGACGAGCCGGTCATCCTGCGGGGCTATGCTGCCGACTGGCCGCTGGTCCGCGCGGGGCGGATTTCCGGGCATGCGGCCGCCGACTATCTCCTTCGCTTCGATCGCGGACGGCCGGTGACCGGCTATGTCGGCGAGGCGGCGATCCGGGGGCGTTTCCATTATGACGAGACGGCCACCGCGCTGAACTTCAAGAGCCAGACGCTGCCGCTGCGCGATCTGCTGGCGCGGTTGCTCGACGGGGCGGACGGGGAAGGGGAGGCGCCCGCGCACTATATGGGGTCGACCGATCTCGACGCCTATCTGCCCGGTTTTCGCGACGAGAACGACCTTGTGCCGTCGGATGGGCTGTTCGCCCGCCATCCGCCGCTGGCCAGTATCTGGATCGGCAATCGCACCATCGCCTCGGCGCATTACGACATGGCGAACAATGCGGCGATCTGCGCGGTCGGTCGACGTCGCTTCACCCTGTTTCCGCCCGACCAGATCGCCAACCTCTATCCCGGACCGCTGGCCCCGACGCCGGGCGGGCAGGTCGTCAGCATGGTCGACTTCGCCCGGCCCGACCTCGATCGCTATCCCCGCTTTGGCGACGCGATGGCCGAGGCCGTGGTGGCGGAACTCGAACCCGGCGACCTGCTGGTCTATCCGGCGCTGTGGTGGCACCATGTCGAGGCGCTGGAGACGTTCAACGTCCTCGTCAATTACTGGTGGAACACCGCGCCCGCCTATCTCGACACGCCTATGGATACGGTGATGCACGCCATGCTGTCGCTGCGCGATCGGCCGGCGGCGGAAAAGCGGGCCTGGTGCGCGATCTTCGACCATTATGTCTTTGGCGATCCCGAAGCGGTCGTCGCGCATCTGCCCCCGGCGTCGCACGGCCCGCTCGCGCCGCTCGACGAGGCGATGGCGCGGCGGCTTCGCGCCTATCTTCTGCAAAGGCTGAACCGATGAGCGATCCCTGTCCGCCGACGCGGGTCGTCATCGCAGGGGGTGGGACCGCCGGGTGGCTGGCCGCCACTGCGCTCGTGCGGCAATTGGGGCCGCTCGTCCAAGTCGTCCTGGTCGAATCCGACGAGATCGGCACCGTCGGAGTGGGCGAGTCCACCATTCCCACTGCGCGCGGCTTCCATGCCTTTCTCGGCATCGACGAGGCGGCGTTCATGCGCGCCACCCAGGCGACCTTCAAGCTGGGCATCGGGTTCGAGAATTGGGGCCGGGTCGGCGACCGCTATTTCCACCCTTTCGGAACCGTGGGGCGATCCGTGGCGATCGCCGATTTCCAGCATTTCTGGCTGGAGGCGCGGCGTCACGGGTTCGGCGGCGCCTATACCGACTATTCGCTCGAGGCGCGGGCGGCGGCGGCGGGCCGTTTCGGACGGGACGAGGCCGGGACCCTGGCCTATGCCTATCATCTCGATGCCACCGCCTATGCCCGCTTCCTGCGCGGGATCGCCGAACCGGCCGGGGTGCGCCGGGTCGAGGGCCGCATCGCCAGCGTCGAGCGCCACGGCGAGGGCGGGGACATCGCCGCGCTCCATCTGGTATCGGGCGACCGGATCGAGGGGGACCTGTTCCTCGACTGCACCGGCTTTCGCGCGCTGCTGATCGAGGGGGCGCTGGAGACGGGTTTCGAGGACTGGAGCGAATGGCTGGCCTGCGACCGGGCGATCGCGGTCCAGACCGAGGCCGTCGCGGCTCCGGTCCCCTATACCCGCGCCATCGCGCACCGGGCGGGCTGGCGCTGGCGCATCCCGCTCCAGACGCGGGTGGGCAATGGCCTGGTCTATGCCTCGGCCCATATGAGCGAGGACGAGGCGACCGCCACCCTGATGGCGGGGATCGAGGGTATGACGCTGTCCGAGCCCCGCGCCCTGCAATTCCGCGCCGGGATGCGTCGTCGCGCCTGGAGCCGCAACTGCGTGGCGCTGGGGCTTGCGGCGGGGTTCATCGAGCCGCTGGAGTCGACCAGCATCCACCTGGTCATGATCGCGGTGATGCGCCTGATCCAGGGCTTTCCCTTTCAGGGCCAGGACAGCGCGGCGCTGCGGACGCGGTTCAATGCCCAGTCGCGTCACGAATGGGAGCATATCCGCGACTTCATCATCCTGCATTACGCGCAGACGGAGCGGACGGACTCGCCTTTCTGGCAGCGCTGCTCGACGATGCGCGTCCCCGAGACCCTCGCGGAACGGATCGCATTGTTCGCCGAAAGCGCGGGGGCGTGGCAGGGGCAGGACGATCTGTTCAAGATCGATTCCTGGGTTTCGGTGATGCTGGGGCAGGGACTTGTCCCGAAAGCCCATCACCGCATTCCCGGAATGCTGAGCCGTCAGGCGCTGAAGGATTCGTTCGACGGACTGGATCAACAGCTTTCACGGCAGTTGCAGCCGATCCCGGATCATCTTGCGTTTCTCAAGGGGTATTGCGAGGCGACGGCTTGATGGCATGTCGGGAATAAGGCGGCGAGAGCTACGCCCGATCATATTCCGTTCTACCCGGCTTTTTCGAAGGGCTTCCCGTTGAATGTCGCAGCCCGACCGGCGAGATTGACGGCGGTGCCGTCGACCCGGAACTGATCGACAGAGCCGAAACAATCCTGAGTTGTGCGATGCACGAGGTTGGGCTTCCGGCCATGATCTCGCGGCGGTCGATTGGGACTATCGCGAATGCGTGCCGCTGGCCTATCGGGCGATCCCACTATGGTAACCCTTCGACTTCGGGCCGATCCGCTATGAGGAATGGGAAGGACGCTTCCGGCTCGCAGCCGTCGGCGAGCGCCGGTCTTCCTGGCGAGGGACATTCGCCGCTGGCGATGGTCCGGCCTGTCCCGGTCCGATGACCTGGCTTGAGTCCATCGCCTTCGTCCTCGGGGTCGCGAACGTCGCGCTCGTCGTGCGGCGCAGCCTGTGGAACTATCCCGTCGCGCTGGTGATGGTATCGCTCTATGCGCTGCTGTTCTGGCGGGAGCGGCTGTACAGCGACGCCGCGTTGCAGCTCTTCTTCTTCGCGCTCAACCTTTATGGCTGGATCGTCTGGCGGCGCAGCGTCGCGCAGGCGGGCGAGGTGAGGGTGGAGACGCTGTCCTTCCGCGCGCGTGGCATATGGCTGGCGGGGATCGCGATCGCCTCGCTCGGTTGGGGGGCCGCGATGGCGCGCTGGACCGATGCGGCGATGCCCTTCTGGGATGCCTCCAATGCCGTTGCCAGCGTCGCGGCGCAGATATTGCTGGCGCGGCGGCGGCTGGAGAACTGGATCCTCTGGATCGTCGTAGATCTCTCCTCCATCGCGCTCTATGCGGTGAAGGGGCTGACGCTGACCGCCATCCTCTATGTCATCTTTCTGGGGCTGAGCCTGTGGGGCTATCGCGAATGGCGGGGGCGGGCGTGACGAGCATCTGCCTGCATGGGCCCGAAAGCACCGGCAAGTCGACCGTCGGCCCGCGCCTGGCTCGGGCATTGGGCGGATGCTATCTGGGCGAATATGGCCGCGACTATGCCGAGGCGCATGGCACCGACTTCACCATGGCCGATCTGGTGGCGATCGGACAGGGGCATGATGCCCGGCTGGTCCGGGCGATGGCGGAGGGGCCATGGCCGGTCGTGACCGATACCGATCCGCTGATGACCGCCGTCTGGGCCGACATGCTGTTCGCCGCGCGCGATCCCTGGTTCGCGACGTGGAACCGGCTGTCCGACGTCTATCTTCTCTTCGCCCCCGATCTGCCCTGGATCGAGGACGGCACCCGCCTGTTCGGTACGCGCGCGGCGCGGCAACGCTTCTTCGACCTGTCGCGCGCGGAGCTGGATCGGCGCGGCGTGGCGTACCGGTTGATCGAGGGGCAGGGCGAAAGCCGCTATGCAAATTGCATCGCCGCGCTAGAGCACTTTGGCATCCGCCCGCATCTTTGCTAACGGCGTCATCGAATAGCTTTTCAGGAAACCATTCCCCCCGTGTCCACGCCGCTCGACAAGATCCGCAACTTCTCCATCATCGCGCATATCGACCATGGCAAGTCGACGCTCGCCGATCGCCTGATCCAGTTCACCGGCGGCCTGACCGACCGCGAGATGAGCGAACAGGTTCTCGACAATATGGAGATCGAGAAGGAACGCGGCATCACCATCAAGGCGCAGACCGTGCGCCTGGCGTACAAGGCGCAGGACGGCGAGACCTATACGCTGAACCTGATGGACACGCCGGGCCATGTCGACTTCGCCTATGAGGTCAGCCGAAGCCTCGCGGCGTGCGAAGGCGCGCTGCTGGTCGTCGACGCCGCCCAGGGTGTCGAGGCGCAGACGCTGGCCAACGTCTATCAGTCGATCGAGCATGACCATGAGATCGTGCCCGTCATCAACAAGATCGACCTGCCCGCCGCCGAACCCGAAAAGGTCCGCGCGGAGATCGAGGATGTGATCGGCATCGACGCCTCGGGCGCGGTGCTGGCCAGCGCCAAGTCGGGCATCGGCATCGGCGACATCCTGGAAGCGATCGTCAAGAACATCCCCGCGCCCAAGGGCGACGCGGCCGCGCCGCTGAAGGCGATGCTGGTCGACAGCTGGTACGACCCCTATCTGGGCGTCGTCATCCTGGTCCGCGTGATGGAAGGCACGCTGAAAAAGGGGCAGCAGATCAAGTTCATGCAGGCGGGCACCACCCATCTGATCGACCGCGTCGGCTGTTTCCGCCCCAAGATCGAGCAGCTGACCGAGCTGGGCGTCGGCGAAATCGGCTTCATCACCGCGCAGATCAAGGACGTGGCGCAGGCGCGCGTCGGCGACACGCTGACCGACGCCAAGAAGCCGACCGAACAGGCGCTGCCGGGCTTCAAGGAAGTCCAGCCGGTCGTGTTCTGCGGCCTGTTCCCGGTCGACGCCAACGACTTCGAGAAGCTGCGCGAGTCGATCAGCAAGCTGCGGCTGAACGACGCCTCGTTCAGCTTCGAGATGGAGACGTCCGCCGCGCTGGGCTTCGGCTTCCGCTGCGGCTTCCTGGGGCTGCTCCATCTGGAGATCATCCAAGAACGGCTGACGCGCGAATATGATCTCGACCTGATCACCACCGCGCCATCGGTGGTCTATCAGATCGAGCTGACGCATGGCGGCGGGCAGATCGATCTGCACAATCCGGCCGACATGCCCGATCCCAACAAGATCGAGTCGATCAGCGAGCCGTGGATCGAGGCGACCATCTACGTCCCCGACGAATATCTGGGTTCGATCCTGAAGCTGTGCCAGGACCGGCGCGGCATTCAGAAGAACCTGACCTATGTCGGCGGCCGCGCGCAGGCGACCTACGAATTGCCGCTCAACGAGGTCGTGTTCGATTTCTACGACCGGCTGAAGTCGTTGTCGAAGGGCTATGCCAGCTTCGACTATCACCAGATCGGCTATCGCGACGGCGACCTCGTCAAGATGTCGATCCTGGTCAATGAAGAGCCGGTCGACGCGCTGTCGATGATCGTCCACCGCGGCACTGCCGAAACGCGCGGACGCGGCATGTGCGAGCGGCTGAAGGAACTGATCCCACGCCACCTGTTCAAAATCCCGATCCAGGCGGCGATCGGTGGCAAGGTGATCGCGCGCGAGACGATCAGCGCGATGCGCAAGGACGTGACCGCCAAATGCTATGGCGGCGACGCAACGCGCAAGCGCAAGCTTTTGGAAAAGCAGAAAAAGGGTAAGGCGAAGATGCGCGAGTACGGCTCGGTCAGCATCCCGCAGGAAGCGTTCATCGCCGCGCTGCGCATGGGCGACGAGGCGTAAGAACCCGGACCGGCCGGACGCGTGGCTGTTTAAAGCCGAGCGCCCGGCCGGGTCGGTAGCTCATGCACCGTCATCGGCATGGCGGCGAAATCCTTAGGGACGACCGCGTGAGCCCATTGGGACAGATGCCTTTGTGCTCCATCGGCCGCCTTGCGGTCCCGTACGAACAGGTCGAGTTGAGGTAGGCTCTCGCACGGCTTGGGACCCCTGCCGCAGTGATAGCTTATGACAGCAATCGCATGTATCTCACCTTGTGGACCGAGTAGGATCGCACCCTTTTCATCGCAGGAATGAACGCGGCAGGCGGTGAAGAGGTGGCTGCCATCCGGTAAATCCCGGCGGGCGTCGGGCGGTCCGCCCAGAACGGCTTCGACTTGATCGATCAGGCGGCCACTATGGTAGAGTAGGCTGATGCGCTTGTGGCCATCTATCCCCAAAAACTGAGCCAATGCCTGCTGGAAGTCCGGACGCCAAGATAGGGGGTTGACCGTATCACAGCCTGTTAGCCGCCGAAGCGAACACGGCTTCACGGCGACATCCGCAGACGGTGTAGCCAAAGCGATCGCCGACATTAAAGCCGCAAGCATCACGACAATCCCCCCGAGAACACCGATCGAGAACACCGATCCATCGCATGGCGGACGGCAGTCCGCCAATGGGCTTTCGGAAAAACGTGCAGTACAAGCGGGGCGGCCGCCCAAGGAGTAAAGCGGCCGCCCTTCAGTGTATCAGAACGCGATCTTGATCGTGCCGCGATAGGACTGGTTCTCGACGTCCCGGCGCTCGAAGGTCGTGTCGGCGCCCAGCGACAGCTGGACCCGGCCCGCGACATAGGACACGCCCAGGCTCGCCTCGCCCCAGTTCTTGTCTTGGCCCGGCAGTGCGAACAGCGCGGAGGGGCCGATGCCGCCCGCGAAATTCGCACCGAACACGCCCGGCCGATCCTGGAAGTCGTGGACATAATAGGCCGAGGCATAGGGGCGGAACGGCCCGTCCGAGCTGAGCATCAACCCGGCACGCCCCTGCACGCTGTTATAATCCTGGCGATCATAACGCAGGGCGGGGCCGCCGCCCGTCTCGGCCGTGGGGGTGAAGCCCAGATGGCTGACCCGCGCGGCGATACGCGGGCCGATCTTCAGGCCGCCGAAGCTATAGGTCTTGGCCAGCCCGACCTCGCTCGACAGCGCAAGCGCATTGTCGCGCGACCGCAGGTCATAGGCGACCCCCGCCAGCGAGACGTTACGCTGCGTCCGCGCCTGGAACACGCCCGCGCTGAACTGGCTGTCCAGCGAGACGCCGCCCAGCTCGGTCTTGCCGTACAGCGTACCCTGATACAGGTCGCCGCGCGCATATTGCCCGAACGAGGTGTTGCCGGTCGTCTTGGTGTAGGAAAAGCCGAAGCCGATGATGCTCGCCTCGTCCACCTCGGTCTCGATGCCGGTGGCGATATAGAAGCCGTCGAACCGGTCGCGGACGTTCGACGTGGTCGTCTGCGGCAGGGCGCGGGACCGGCCGTCGAGATAGCCGCCCGCCAGGAACACCGCGACATTTTCGGGCAGCACATTTTCGCGCATCGACACGCCGCCGCTGTCGGTCGCCATCTGCGCCTGGGTGCCCGCCAGGTTGCTGAGCCCGAGGCTGGCGACCTGGACCGGCTGGCCGACCATGGTCAGCGTGCCGCCCAGCCCCTCGCGCGGGGACAAAGTGGCCAGATGCTCGCGATAGAAGCGTGCCGTGTTGTCGAGCGCCATCGTGCCCTGCGCGCGCTTCAGCGCCTCGGTCGAGGGGGCCAGCCCCTCCAACGAGGTGCGGATCGACGCGGCCGAGGCTAGGTCGAGCGTGCCGTACAGGCTCGGGAGATTGGCCTGGTTGCTGCGATTCTGGTCGAGCAGCCGGGCATAGGCGGTCTGGTACGGCGTGGCGTTGACGACATTGGCATAGGAGCCCGCGACGATCCGCGCGGTGATCGCATTGGCCGAATAGGCCAGCGTCGGGGTCAGGATGGCGCTGAGCGCGGCGGGGCTGTTGAACTGCCCGCTGATCCCGCCGGTCGCGGTGGCGATGGTATAGACGTCGCCCGCGCGGATCACCTGCCCGCTGACCGGTGCGAAGCCGACCGATCCGCCCACGTTCAGCTGCCCGCCGCTGCCATTGTTGGCGACGACGGCGATCTTGTCCGACGTGCCGCCCGGCCCGACATCGATCAGCAACTGCGTGCCCGAGGCCAGGATGACGTTGCCGCCGAAGGTCAGCGTGCCGATCGTGCCCGTGGTGCCCGGCGCGATCATGCCCGACACGCTGGTGAAGAAGCGGGTGTTGATCCGCCCCGTACCCTGCAGGCCGCCCGCGAGCATCAGATAGTCGCCGCCCGCATTGATCGTGCCGCTATTGGCGACCATGCCTGCCAGATGGTTGAACTCGGCCACCGTGGACAGGGTGCCGCCGCTCGCCACGGTCAGCCGCGCCTCCGACCCGTTCAGTGTGAAGCGGTCGACCGTCGCCGAGGAGCTCAGCGTCGTATTGCCCGCCGCCGACAGGGTGACGTCGTAATAGCGCGCCGCGACCGTCCGGCTGGGGTCGACATTGTTCGGCACGAAATTGGTCGCGCCCGGCAGGCCGTTGGCGATGGTCGCGGCGGGAAGCGCCGCCGCCATCGCGCTGCCCGAGGCCTGGGCTTCGTCGGTGGCGGTCCGGCTGGTCTCGGTCAGGATGGCCTTGCCTGCGGCATTGGCCTCGCCCGCGCCGGTCTGTTCGGTGCCGTCGCCATCCTGTCGCGTGACCGCGCCGGTCTTGACATTATAGCATTCGACGCCGTCACAAATGTCGCCGAACTTGTTGGTCGGATCGTTCGCGAGACCGAGGCCGGGCGAGGTGGGAACGCCATTCGTCAGCTGGCCGTTCTGGATGATCTGATAGGCCGGGTCGGTCGTCGTCACCCAGTGCGTGCCATCCTCCCAGGCGCCGTCGCCGGCCTTGGCGGCGGCATAGCGATAGGGGTTGTTGGCGGCGATATAGTCCCAGAAGAGGTAGAGCGGTTGGTAGAAGGACGAGGTGCCGTAGCTGGACGAAGCCTGCGCATTGTAGAAGCGGCTGCCGCCCGACAGCACGCCGATCACGACCTGCCGCGCAAAGGTGCGATCGAGGATCAGCGGGCCGCCCGAATCGCCGCCCGCCGTTGTGCCCTCATTGGGCAGCGCCTTGTCGCGGAACAGGTTGAAGTCGAACCGGCTGGCCGAGGACGTGCCGCGGCGGGGATCGTCGAAGTCGATCTGATAGAGATTTTGCGGCAGGTTCGCGCCCTGGCCGAACAGCCACAGATTGCGGTCGTCGAGCGAGCCCAGCATGCCGATATAGTTTTCCGCGACACGACGGCGGAAATCGATGCCGTTGGTGTCGCCCTGGTTGCCGACGCCGCTGCGGCCATAGCCGGTGACGGTCACGTGATAGCCGGTGCCGCTGTCATTGCTGATCGACGCGGGCGCGGGCAGGGCGGAGAACAGCAGCGCCCAGGTCGGGATGCCGGTCGCAGGCGTATCGAGCGTGGCGAGCGCCACGTCGCCTTCGAGGAAGCCGGTCCGCTGCGACGCGGGATTCCAGCTGACCTGATTGACATTGTAGAGCGCGTTGGCGGCCTTGGTCTTGAACTGGTCGGGATTGGCGCGACCGCCCAGCGTGTCGAGCAGCCATTCGCGCACGCCGGTCAGATTGTCGGTCTTGAACCCGAACGAGATCGGGGTGCCGCCGCGTGCGGTGCCGTAATCGGCGGCGGCGCGGGTGTTGACGCAATGCGCGGCGAAGATGACGGTGCGCGGGTTGATCAGCGTGCCGGTGCACAGGCTGAGGCTGCCACCACCTGCGGAGACGAACATTTGTCCGACCCCGTTGACGCCCCCGGCATTGTCGATCGCGCTGGTCGCGGTGCCCGGCTGGGAGATGACGATCTGCGGTTCGTCGGTGACGCGCAGGCCCGGTACGGCCTCGATCGCGTTGGCGGCGCTGGCATAGTCCTGCGCGATCTGCGGGCGCGGTGTCTCGGTCGCGGCTTGCGCCTGTGCGGCGGCGGGCAGCGCCAGCAGCGCGCTCGAAGTCATCAGCGCACGGCGAAGCCGGTCTGTGGCGGGCAGAGTGAGTCCCTGCATCATCATTATCATTCCCCTGTAGTCCGGCGTCGTCCTTACGCCGCTCCGATAACGGAGTTATTCGGGAAGATGGCGCGATACAATGACAAATGTCTGAAATTCAAACATTTTGTTGTCAAGACCGACGCGTAATTGCCGCGCCAACATAACCAAGGAAAGAACATGTCGAGCCGACGAAAGAAGCTGCTTCTGGTAGCGTGCAAAGTCTTGCCGTTCATTGCGTCATTGGGCGCGGGGCCCGCTGCGGCCCAGGAACGCGCGCCGTTGATACTGGCGGCCGCCAGTCTTCAGGAGTCGATGACCGCCGCCGCCGATGCCTGGGCCAGGCGGGGGCATGTCCGTCCCGTCATCTCCTTCGCGGCCTCCTCGGCGCTGGCGCGGCAGGTCCAGGCGGGGGGCAAGGCCGACCTGTTCGCCTCCGCCGACGAGGAATGGATGGACGTGCTGGAACGCGGCGGCCTGCTCGCCGCGCGGACCCGGAGCGCCTTTCTGGGCAATCGGCTGGTGGTGATCGCCCCGGCCGGGCAGGGCGGTCATGTGACGGCGCGCACGCTCGGCCGGACGCTGTCGGCCGGGCCGCTTGCCATGGCGGACACCGACAGCGTGCCTGCGGGCAAATATGGCAAGGCCGCGCTGGAGCGGCTAGGAGCCTGGTCCATGGTGGCCCCGCATGTCGTCCGTGCCGAGAATGTCCGTGCCGCGCTGGCGCTCGTGGAGCGTGGCGCGGTCCCCTATGGCATCGTCTATGCCACCGATGCCAGGGCGGCACCGCGCGTCCGCGTGGCGGGGATGTTCCCGGCGGCCAGCCATCCGCCCATCACCTATCCGCTCGCACGGCTGAAATCCTCGACCAATCGGCAGGCCGAGGGGTTCCGGCGCTTCCTTCTGTCGGCCGAGGGCAAGGCAATCTTCCGACGCTACGGCTTTTCGACGCGATGACGGCATGATGCTGTCGGCTGAGGAATGGGGGATCGTCCGGCTGTCGCTGCTGGTCGGGGGATCGGCGATGCTGGTCACGGTGCCGGTCGCCTTCGTCATCGCCTGGGCGCTGGCGCGGGGGCGGTTTCCGGGGCGGGTGCTGCTCGACGGGATCGTGCACCTGCCGCTGGTGGTGCCGCCGGTGGTGACGGGCTGGGTGCTGCTGCTGGCTTTCGGCCCCGCCGGGCCGATCGGGTCGCGGCTGGCGGCGTGGTTCGGGGTCAGCGTGCTGTTCCGCTGGACCGGCGCGGCGATCGCGGCCGGGGTGATGGCGCTGCCGCTGGTGGTGCGTGCCATCCGCCTGTCGATCGAGGCGGTCGATCCCCGGCTAGAACAGGCCGCGCGGACGCTGGGGGCAGGGCGGTGGCGGGTCTTCGCGACCATCACCCTGCCGCTGTGCGCGCCGGGCGTGCTGGCGGGGCTGGTGCTGGGCTTTGCGCGGTCGATCGGCGAGTTCGGCGCCACCATCACCTTCGTCTCCAACGTGCCCGGCGAGACCGCGACGCTGCCGCTCGCCATCTACTCCGCGCTGCAACGGCCCGATGGCGAGGCGATGGTCTGGCGTCTGGCGGGGGTGTCGGTCGCGCTGTCGCTGGTCGCGCTGATCGCGTCCGAATGGCTGGCGCGGCGGATGGGCCGGGGGCTGCATGTCCTTTGATATCGACGTCTCGGTCCGGCGCGGCGAGAGCCTCATCGCGGCGCGCTTCGCCACCGGGCCCGGCGCGACCGTGTTGTTCGGGCCATCGGGGGTCGGCAAGACCAGCATCCTGCAGATGGTGGCCGGGCTGTTGCGGCCCGAAAGCGGCCATGTCCGCGTCGATGGCGAGACGCTGTTCGACGGCGCGGCGCGGATCGACGTGCCGCCCGAGCAGCGACGGATCGGCTATGTCTTTCAGGAGCCCCGGCTTTTCCCGCACATGCGCGTAGGGGCCAATCTGCGCTACGGCATGCGGCAGGCGGGCGGCGACCGGGACGGGGTGGTCGCGATGCTGGGCATCGGGCATCTGCTCGATCGCTGGCCGCGCACCCTGTCGGGCGGCGAGGCGCGGCGCGTGGCGATCGGGCGCGCGCTGCTCAGCGGGCCACGCGTCCTGCTGCTCGACGAGCCGCTCTCCTCGCTCGACCGGGGGCGGCGGGGCGAGATACTGGATGCGCTGGTAGCGGTGCGGGACACGACCGGCATCCCGATCCTGATGGTGACGCACGACCCGGACGAGGCCGAGCGCATCGCCACCGCCATCGTCCGGCTATAGCGTCCGCGTCAGAACAGGGTGGTCAGCACCACGCCGCCGACGATCGCGATGCCCGCCAGGATCTGACGCAGTTTCAGCGTCTCCCGGAACAGGCGATGTCCGGCCATGGCGGCGATCGGCGCTTCGATGATGCCCAGCGCGCGGACCGGGGCCGCCGGGGACAGGGCCAGCGCAACGAACCATCCCGCCGAGGCGCAGGCCCCGCACAGCCCCGCGCCCAACGAGGGCCGCCAGCGGCGCAGCACCTCCGCCAGCACCGCCGGATCGCGCCACGCCAGATAGAGGCCGAGTGCGACCGTCTGCATCGCCTGCACCACAGCGACGCACACCAGCGCGGCGAAGATCGGATGCACCGGGTCGAGCGCCAGCGCGGCATGGCGAAAGGCGTTGAGCGAGAAGCCGAAGAACAGCCCCGAGGCCAGGCCCAGCGCCGCTCCGATCAGCGACCCGCGCCGCTGGTCGGGCGCGGGCCAGGACAGAGCGACCAGCCCGGCGGTCGTGATCGCTACCCCGGCCCAGGCAATGCCGCTGATCCGGTCATGATAGACGATCAGGCCGAGCAGCGCGGCGAGCGGCAAGGAGCTTTGCTGGAGCGCGGTGCCCACCGCGAACCCGGCGCGGTCCATGGCGGCGAGCAGCGCGGCGGTCGCCAGCACCTGCGACGCGGCCCCGACCGTGGCCGACAGCCAGAAGGCACCGCCCCAATGCAGGTCGACGCCCGGCATCACGCTATGCGCCACCGCGACGAACAGCAACGAGAAGGGCAGCCCGAACAGGAAACGCACCAGCGTCGCACCCCAGGGCCCGGAAGAGGACATGACGCCGCGTTGCAGCGCGTTGCGGCCGACCTGGAAGACCGAGGCGGCGATGGTGGCGGGGATCCAGAGCAGGTTGGCCATGAGCCGCTCCTACGCCGTCATGTTGCGCCTGCGAAGGGGTTTGTCGCCCGGCCCGCGCGGAACGCGGGCGGGGGCGATGTCGTTGATGGGCATCATGATGGTTATCGGATGCCTGTCGCTGATCATCCTGCCGCTGCTCGGCTTCGTGATCGGCGGCTATTATGGTGGCGTCGCCATCGGTATCTGGGCGGCACTGGCGGGCCTCGGCCTGGCGATCCTGGCCTGTGTCGTCCCGATCGTGGCGCTGATCAAGGCGCGGCCGTCGCGGTGAGAATCACCTGACCGGAATGCCAAAAGGGCGGCCCGTTGCCGGACCGCCCCTTCGTGCCTTGGCAAGTCCCCGGATGGCATGGGCCATCCAGGGCAGTCGCCATTAGCGCTTCGAGAACTGGAAGCTGCGACGCGCCTTCGCGCGGCCATACTTCTTACGCTCGACGGCGCGGCTGTCGCGGGTCAGGAAGCCAGCGGCCTTGACCGGAGCGCGCAGAACCGGCTCGTACTTGGTCAGCGCCTGGCTGATGCCGTGCTTGACCGCACCGGCCTGGCCCGACAGACCGCCACCCTTGACGGTGCAGACGACGTCATACTGACCTTCGCGTTCGGTGATGCCGAACACCTGGTTGATGACGAGACGCAGCGTCGGACGCGCGAAATAGACTTCCTGGTCACGACCGTTGATCGTGATCTTGCCCGAACCCGGCTTCAGCCAGACGCGAGCGACGGCGTCCTTACGACGGCCGGTCGCATAGGCGCGGCCGAACTTGTCCAGTTCCTGCTGACGCAGCGGGGTGGTGTTGACGCGCTCGACGGGAGCGGCGGGGGCTTCACCGGCGACGGCGGCGGGCTGCGCCGAAGCGGCGGCGGCCTGCTGGTTCAGCGTGGCGCCGAGATCGGCGAGCGACTGGCGGTTGTCGGACATTATGCGCCCACCTTGTTCTTGCGGTTCATGCTCGCGATGTCGAGCACCTCGGGGTTCTGCGCGGCGTGCGGATGCTCGGTGCCGGCGAAGATGCGCAGGTTGCGCATCTGCTGGCGGCCCAGCGGACCACGGGGGATCATGCGCTCGACGGCCTTTTCCAGGACGCGCTCGGGGAAGCGGCCTTCCAGGACCTTGGCGGCGGTGATGCCCTTGATACCACCGGCGTAACCGGTGTGCTTATAGTACACCTTCTGGCCCAGCTTGTTGCCGGTGAAGCGCACCTTGTCCGCGTTGATGACGATGACATTGTCACCGCAATCGACGTGCGGGGTGAACGACGGCTTGTGCTTGCCGCGCAGGATGTTCGCGATGATGGTGGCGGCGCGGCCGACAACCAGGCCGTCGGCGTCGACGATATGCCACTTCTTCTCCACCTCGTGCGGCTTGGCCGCCTTGGTGGTCTTCATGAGCGCCTTCATGGGCGTGAGACCTTTCGGTTTGAAATGCAACACGCCGCCCTTTGTCTCGGGCGGCGCGGACGAGTGGCCAATGCTGGAGGTGCCCCAAAAAGTCAAGCAAAGCGCGGCTTTGCTGACGGGTATTATAATACCTTGAGGACGCCGGGGTGGCTGCCCAGCCGGTGCGCGGCGGCGGTCGCGGCGATCAGCAGCAGCGCGGCATTGGCTTGGTGCGTCACCGCGATGTCGATCTGGACACCCGACAGCAGCGTGGCGATGCCCAGCCCGATCTGTACGACGACCAGCACGATCACCAGCCAGCCTGCGCGAAGGGCACCGGCGCGGATCGCGCGCGCCGCCATCAGCACGAGCATCGCCGCCGCCGCAAAGGCGAACCAGCGATGGATGAACTGGACGACGACCGGATTGTCGAAAGCGTTGGCGATGGCGGGCGTCATCATCGGCGTGCCTGCGGGGAACCAGGCATCGCCCATCAGCGGCCAGCTGGAAAAGGCATAGCCCGCATCCAGCCCGGCGGTCAGCGCGCCGAACATCAGCTGCACGAACAGCAGGACGAGCGCGCCCGCGCCCAGCGCGGTCAGTCGTGCCGGAGCCGCCAACCGGTTGCGATGGAGGGCCGCCAGATCGAGCGCGGTCCAGACGATCCCCGCCAGGATGAACAGTGCGGTCAGCAGATGGACGGTCAACCGGATATGGCTGACATCGGTCCGCTCGACCAGGCCCGACGCTACCATCCACCATCCGATCGCGCCCTGCAGGCCGCCCAGCGCCAGCAGCGCGACCAGGCGCGGCTTGTACCCGGCCGGGATCGCCTTCCTCGCCCAGAACCAGATCAGTGGCAGGGCAAAGGCCATGCCGATCACCCGAGCCAGCGCGCGGTGCAGATATTCCCAGAAGAAGATCGCCTTGAACCCGGCGAGTGTCATGTCGCGGTTGAAGGTCCAATATTCGGGGATGCGCTTGTAATTGGCGAACTCCGCCTGCCACTGCGCCTCGGTCAGCGGGGGGACGATGCCGGTGATCGGCTTCCATTCGGTGATCGACAGCCCGCTATTGGTCAGGCGGGTGATGCCGCCCACGATCACCATCGTCACGATCAGCCCCGCCACGGCGAACAGCCAGCGGGCAATGGCGCGGGGGCGGGCGGTGATCATGAAGGCGGGGCTCGGCTGCAACATGATGCCATCATAGGAAGCGGCGGCGGCGGCGGATAGTGGACCGAATGCCCTGTTTGCGAAAGGATGCGCGCACCGGCATGACGGCGGACCTTGCTCCCCGTGTCGCCACCACCTAAATCAACGCCATGGCGCATGCGCATCAACATCAGGAACCCGAAGGCGCCGATCTGGCCGTCGCTGCGAAAGCCACGCTGGAACGCGCGGGCGAACAATGGACGTCGATGCGCGCCAGCGTGTTCGAGGCACTGGCCGGGTTCGAAAAGCCCGCCAGCGCCTATGACATCGCCGATGCCATGTCGAAGGCGCAGGGGCGGCGGGTCGCTGCGAACAGCGTCTATCGCATCCTCGACCTGTTCGTCGGCGCCAATCTCGCCCGCCGGGTGGAAAGCGCCAACGCCTATGTCGCCAATGCGCATCCCGACTGCCTGCACGACTGCATCTTCCTGGTGTGCGACAAATGCGGGCAGACGATGCATATCGACGACGATCACCTGACCGGCGCGGTGCGCGATGCGGCGCGCGGCGCGGGGTTCCGTCCCGAGCGTCCGGTGATCGAGGTGCGCGGCCGCTGCGCGGACTGCGCCAAGGACTGATCCGGCTCGCTGCTCAGCGCAGCATCAGCCAGCCCAGTCCGGTCAGCAGCGCCAGCGCGTAGAGCCCGCCCTGCGTGCGCATCAGATAGGCCGCCCCCAGCACCCCCGCCGCCGCCAGCGCGCAGGTGGTCGCCGGGCGCGTGCCGATCCGTTCCAGGATCAGGACCCCGCCGACCAGATTGGTACCCGCATGGACCGCGATCCACAGATAGGACGGAAGCACGCCGATCGACCCCAGCAGCGGCATCTTGATGGTGGCATAGCCGCGCATCGTGGTGGGAAACAGATCGGCCGCCAGGTGGAATCCGATCCCGAAACCCAGCCCCGCCGCCACCGGCCATGTCCGGGGATCGAGCATCGCGATATAAAGCGGCAGCACGCTGTGCACCACCGCGCTGCGATGCTGGAGCCGCAACGGGCTGTCGAGATCGGGAAAGGTCGTGCCCGATGCCGTCGCCAGCGCGACCGTCGCGACCATGATCCAGGGCCCGCCTCCCCCGGCGAATGCCAGAATTACCGCCAGGAGAAGAAACAGGGAGGCTGCCATCCGTGGCGGCTACCCATTTGTACCCCTTTTGTCCAGCGCGTCGAATCGGCCGCGACTCGGCGGATTACAGCCATTTTCCCATGCGGATCAGCGGCACCGTGACCCCCTCGACCGGCGCGGACCGGACGGGCGCGATCGCCGCATAGCCGCAGGCCTGGTAGAGCGGTTCGCCGGCCAGCGTCGCCATCATCTCCACCGAGCGGAAGCCCGCCGCCCGCGCGGCCCCCTCGCACCGCGCCAGGATCGCCCGACCCAGGCCCCGACGAACGAAATCCGGGTCGGTGTACATCGCGCGGATACGCGCGGGCTGGGTCGTCGGATCGAGCAGCTTGGCGTCGCGCGGCGGCTCCATCCGCCACATCCCGCCAGCCGCTCCTCGCATTCGGCCAGCAGATAGGTGCCGTCGGCGACCAATTGCGTGTCGAGCCCCATGACCGAGCGGCTGGCGCGAATTTCGGCCGGGGAAAGAAATCCGTGCTGAAGCGTTGCGATGGCGCGGTCCATCAGGACCGCAATGGGTTCGAGGTCCTTTGGTTCGGCCCGGCGAAAGGTAAACATGTCCCGTTTCTGGCGCGATGACCGCAGACGTCCATCAAGATCCGGCCGACGGTTGCAATCGACACCACCGATTTGCTGCGATAAGCCGGTGTGATGGCAGATATTCCTCAGACCCCGTTGCTTGACACGGTCCACACTCCCGACGATCTGCGTCGACTGGCTCCCGAACAGTTGCGACAACTCGCCGACGAGCTGCGAACCGAGACGATTTCGGCGGTGGGCACGACCGGCGGGCATCTCGGCTCGGGGCTGGGCGTGGTCGAGCTGACGGTCGCGCTCCATTATGTGTTCGACACGCCCGCCGACCGGCTGGTGTGGGACGTCGGGCACCAATGCTATCCGCACAAGATCCTGACCGGGCGGCGCGAGCGTATCCGCACCATCCGCCAGGGGGGTGGCCTGTCGGGTTTCACCAAGCGGACCGAAAGCGAATATGATCCGTTCGGCGCGGCGCACAGCTCGACCTCGATCTCGGCGGCGCTGGGCTTTGCGGTGGCGAACAAGCTGGCGGGAACGCCGGGCAAGGGCATCGCGGTGATCGGTGACGGCGCGATGTCGGCGGGCATGGCCTATGAGGCGATGAACAATGCCGAGCAGGCGGGCAATCGCCTGATCGTCATCCTGAACGACAACGACATGTCGATCGCGCCGCCGGTCGGCGGCCTGTCGGCCTATCTGTCGCGCATGGTGTCGAGCCGCGAGTTCCTGGGCGTGCGCGACGTGCTCAAGAAGCTCGCCAAGCGCTTCCCGCGTCCCATCCAGAAGGCGGCGCGCAAGACCGACGAATTCGCGCGTGGCATGACCATGGGCGGCACGCTGTTCGAGGAGCTGGGCTTCTACTATGTCGGCCCGATCGACGGTCACAATCTCGACCATCTGATCCCGGTGCTGGAGAATGTCCGCGACGCCGAGGAAGGCCCGATCCTGATCCACGTCGTCACCAAGAAGGGCAAGGGCTATGCCCCGGCGGAGGCGGCGGCGGACAAATATCACGGCGTCCAGAAGTTCGACGTCATCACCGGCGCCCAGGCCAAGGCGCCGCCGGGACCGCCCGCCTATCAGAACGTCTTCGGCGAGGCGCTGGCCCGCGAGGCGGCGACCGATCCGACCATCTGCGCGATCACCGCGGCCATGCCGTCGGGCACCGGGCTGGACAAGTTCGCCGTCACCTATCCCGACCGCTTCTTCGATGTCGGCATCGCCGAACAGCATGCGGTGACCTTCGCGGCGGGGCTCGCCGCGCAGGGGATGCGGCCCTTCTGCGCCATCTATTCGACCTTCCTCCAGCGCGCCTATGACCAGGTGGTCCATGACGTCGCGATCCAGAACCTGCCGGTCCGCTTCGCGATCGACCGCGCCGGACTGGTCGGAGCGGACGGGGCGACCCATGCGGGCTCGTTCGACGTCACCTATCTCGCCAGCCTGCCCAACATGGTCGTGATGGCCGCCGCCGACGAGGCGGAGCTAGTCCATATGGTCCATACCTGCGTCCAGCACGACAGCGGCCCGATCGCGGTCCGCTATCCGCGCGGCAATGGCGTTGGCGTGGCGCTGCCCGAGACGCCGCAGCTGCTGGAGATCGGCAAGGGCCGCGTCGTGCGCGAGGGCAAGAAGGTCGCGATCCTGTCGCTCGGCACCCGCCTGGCTGAGGCGCTGCGCGCCGCCGACACGCTGGAGGCCAAGGGGCTGTCGACTTCGGTCGCCGACCTGCGCTTCGCCAAGCCGCTCGACGAGGCACTGATCCGCCGGATGCTGACCACGCATGAGGTGGCGGTGACGATCGAGGAGAATGCGATCGGCGGCCTGGGCGCGCATGTCCTGACCATGGCCTCGGACGAGGGGCTGATCGACGGCGGGTTGAAGCTGCGCACCATGCGCCTGCCCGATATCTTCCAGGATCAGGACAAGCCCGAGGTGCAATATGCGCAGGCCGGGCTCGATGCCGATGCGATCGTCGAGACGGTGTTGAAGGCGCTGCGCCACAACAGCACCCATGTCACCGAAGGCGCGCGGGCGTGATCCGGGGATGGACCGCCGTCATCGTCTTCACGACGCTGGCGGTGGTCATGATGGTGGGCGTGAATGTCCGCATGTGGCGTCGGATGAAAGCTGCCACCGCGGCGGCGAAGGCGGATGCCGAGCGGGAAGGGGAAGGAGATAGGGTTGATCGGGGCGAGCCCGCTTCGACCTGACCCGGACCTTCGTTCGGCGTCAGGGCAGTCGAAGGCCGAGGACATTCCCTGTTTTAGCCGTTCCCCGGCGAAGGCCGGGGCCCAGTTTCCATGCCACCGCGATGGCGCGGGTAATTGGCGTGGGAGGCTATGCGACCGATCGGCTTTGCCTCCCACTTACCGTCTTTACTTCCTCTCGGCGTCGCCGAAACTGGGCCCCGGCCTTCGCCGGGGTACGCCGAGTGGTGAGGTTTTCCCTTGGCCCTCGACTTCGCTCAGGCTGAACGGGGCGGGGGAGTAACTGAACGGTGCGGGGGAGCGGGTGGCCACAATCCCGTCAGCCCGTTCACGCTGAACGCAGTCGAAGCGTGCGCCACGCCACCCGCCGTCAGGACCGCCCCAGATAATGCGCCTGCGCCGCGTCGGTCGCGTTCACCGCCAGCACCGCGCGCGCCTCAGAGGGGGGTAAGGGCCCCGAAGGCGTCGGCCGGTCCATGCCGCTCGCCGCGATCACCCGGCCGAGCAGCTCTTGGCCTTCCTGCCACCAGCCCAGGCCGCTGGCGGCATTGATATGCCCCTGATGCCCGGCATCGACGAAGTGGCTGCCCCAGTCGACCGCCAGGCTGTGCGCCCGCTCGATCGAGATCCAGGGATCGTCCTGGCTGGCGACCAGGATCGAGGGGAAGGGGAGCGGGGTGCGCGGGCTGGGTGCGAAGCCCTTCAGGCTGTCGGGCGCGTCCGGCCGATCGACATCGGCGGGCGCCACCAGCAACGCGCCGGCGACCGGCCAGCCATAGGGTTGCGGCGACAATTCCGCCCACCACGCCACCGCCAGGCAACCCAGCGAATGCGCCGCCAGGATCACCGGCGCCTGCGCCTGCCGGATCGCCTCGTCCAGCCGCGTCACCCAGGCGTTGCGGTGCGGGGTCGACCACATGCCCAGCTCGACCCGGATCGTGTCGGGCCGCGCCTCTTCCCACAAACTCTGCCAGTGCGATCGGCCCGACCCACCCAGGCCGGGGACGGTGAGGACGGTCGGCTTGCGCGCCTCATAGGATGCGAACGAACCCATATGGCATCTCCTTGGCTCAGGGCCGGGTTGCCGGTGGAGCGATGGGCATCGATCCCACGACTCCCGATCCTTGGCATCAACATATTCCTATCAATCTAATAGGCAATAGGCTTTCCGCCGGACGGATCGCGGCTTGCGACGGACGGAGGCGCGGGATAGGGGCGCTTATGGCCAAGCAGCGTGTCGACCAGATGCTCGTGGATCGCGGACTCGTGGAATCGCGTTCGCGCGCCCAGGCGATGATCATGGCGGGGCTGGTCTTTTCGGGCGAAACGAAGATCGCCAAGCCGGGCCAGCAGCTGCCCGAGGATGCCGCGCTCGACGTGCGTGGGCGCGATCACCCATGGGTCTCGCGCGGCGGCATCAAGCTGGCGCATGGCCTCGACCATTTCGGCTGGGACGTGGGCGGGGTGGTGGCGATCGATGTCGGGTCCTCGACCGGCGGCTTTACCGACGTCCTGCTGCAAAAGGGCGCGGCAAAGGTCTATGCGGTGGACAGCGGCACCAACCAGCTTGCCTGGTCGCTGCGCCAGGACCCGCGCGTCATCGTCCATGAACAGACCAGCGCGCGCATCCTGACCGAGGTGCACATCCCCGAGTCGGTCGACATGATCGTGTGCGACGCCAGCTTCATCGGCCTGGCCAAGGTGCTGGAGCGCCCACTGAGCTTTGCCGGGCCCGAGGCGCGACTGCTCGCCCTGATCAAGCCGCAGTTCGAGGCGGGGCGCGACGAGGTCGGCAAGGGCGGGGTGGTCCGCGATCCCGCGGTGCACCAGCGGGTGTGCGAGGCGGTCGTCGCCTGGCTGACCGGCATCGGCTGGCACGTCGTCGGCGTGACGCCCAGTCCGATCACCGGGCCGGAGGGGAATATCGAGTTTCTGGTCGCCGCATCCCGAAATTGAACGGTGCTGTGACGCATTCGCGGCAGCTTTTCGTTTACTGTTGTGTGGCACTGCGGCAGACCGACCGCCATCATGGGAAGAGAGGCACGCTTGGGCACGATCGCATCAAAGGAACAGTTGCGGATGTCGTTCCTGCGCTGGGCCATCGTGATCGTGCCGCTGATCCTGCTGCTGGGCTTCGCCTCGGGCCGCGCGGTGCCCTCGGGCAGCGAGAATCTCTGGTATCAGGCGCTGACCAAGCCCGAACTCAATCCGCCCGGCTGGGTCTTTCCGGTCGTCTGGACGATGCTCTACATCATGATCGGGCTGGCGCTGGCGATGATCGTCCATGCGCGCGGCGCGCGGGGGCGGGGCGTGGCGATCGGCCTGTTCGTCGTCCAGTTCGCGCTGAACCTCGCCTGGACGCCGTTGTTCTTCGGCGCGCATCTGGTCGATATCGCATTGTTCGTGATCGTCGCGATCCTGGCCGTCTCGATCGCCACGACCTTCGCCTTTGCCCGTATCCGGCGCGGCGCGGCGTGGCTGATGCTGCCCTATCTGGTATGGCTTTCGTTCGCGGGCGTGCTCAACTGGCGGATCGGTCAGCTCAATCCAAATGCGGAAAGCCTTGTGCCGCGCGCCCAGACGTCCCAAATGCTGTGAAACGATTTTTGGGAATTTGATCATGCAGGCCGACAACAAGCTGTTCGACGATTTCGCCAAGGTGATGAACGGCCTGGCCGGCACCGTGGCGGGCATGGGGCGTGAGGCGGAAGCCAGCGCCCGTTCGCGCGCGCGCGAATGGATCGGCGGGCTCGACTTCGTCAGCCGCGAGGAGTTCGAGGTCGCCAAGGCGATGGCCGTCGCCGCGCGGGACGAGGCCGATGCGCTGAAGGCACGGCTCGACGCGCTGGAAGCCCGGCTGGCGAGCGCGCCCGTGACCGGGGCGGAATCCTGATCCCGACGGATAACATCGGTTCGCTGCCTGTCCCCAGCGGGCGGGCAGCTATCCACAGTTTTCGTGGGGTCGCTGCTTGCGGCGGGGCCGGACAGGGTGCACCCTGTCACGGTCTGGTTTTGTTCGCAGGAAGCCACGATGCTTGAATCGCACGATCACGAAACCGAGGAATCGGCGCCCATCGATATGCTGGAGGCGTATTTCGCCGCGCATGGGTGGGAGCATGAGCGCCATGACGAAGAGATCGTCGCGACGGTCAAGGGCAGCTGGGCCAGCTATGAGCTGCGCGCGCTGTGGCGCGATGACGACAGCGTGCTGCAATTCCTGGCCTTTCCCGACATCAAGGTGACCGAGGATCGCCGCGCCAGCATCTATGAGGCGCTGGCGCTGGTCAACGAACAGCTGTGGATCGGCCATTTCGAGCTTTGGTCGAACAGCGGCATCCTGCTCTACCGGCACGCGGCGATGGTCGATGGCGGGGACGAGGGCACCATCTCGCTGTCCGCCACCGAATTGCTGGTCGAATCGGCCATCGAGGAATGCGAGCGTTTCTATCCCGTGTTCCAGTTCGTCCTCTGGGGCGGCAAGACCCCGCGCGAGGCCCTGGCCGCCGCGCTGATCGAGACGCAGGGCGAAGCCTGAGGAGCTGGGACGTGAGCGGTTTTCCCGACGGGCCGATCTGGCTGATCGGTTGCGGCAACATGGCGGGCGCGATGCTCCGCCGCTGGCTCTCCGCGGGGCTGGATCCCGCCCAGGTCACGGTGATTACCCGAAGCGGAACGCGCGCGCCCGATGGCGTCCGCTCGCTGACCGCGCTGCCGACCGACGAGCGACCGGCGACCTTGATGCTGGGGTTCAAGCCGCAGCAGCTTGACGATATCGCGCCGACCTTGGCGCATCTGCGCCCCCGGCTGCTTTTCTCGATCCTGGCCGGGGTCGAGGAACGGGCGCTGGCGGAGCGCATTCCGGCGGACGCGGTCGTCCGGATGATGCCCAATCTGCCGGTGGCGATCGGGCAGGGGGTCACGGCGCTCTTCACCCGCTCGAACGATCCGGCCGTCCGCGCGGCGGCCGAGGCGCTCGCCCGGCCGCTCGGCCTGGCGCCATGGGTCGAGGATGAGGGGCAGTTCGACGCGGTCACCGCGCTGGCCGGATGTGGCCCGGCCTTCGTGTTCCGCTTCATCGATTCCATCGCGCAGGCGGGCGTGGCGCTCGGGCTTGATCCCGATCTCGCCCGGCAGCTGGCGCTGGCGACGGTCGACGGGGCAGGGGCCATGGCGATCGGTGCCGATGCGTCACCCGCCGTCCTTGCCGATCGGGTCGCCAGTCCCGGCGGTTCGACCCGCGAAGGGCTCAATGTGCTGGATGCCGGGAATGCGCTCCAGCGGCTGATGGCCGACACGCTTGCGGCGTCGGAACGGCGCAATCGGGAAATGGCGGCGGCGGCGCGGCGCTGATCTGGGGTTCACGCGAAGGCGCGAAGCCTCGCTCGCAACGCCTCCGCGCGAACCGAAATCAGCCGTCGTTGGAACGCAGTTCCTCGATCCGGGCGCGCTCATTCTCGGGGATGAACCCCTCCAGCACCGTCCAGAACCCGGTCACCGCCTGCTGCCCCGCGCGGGCATAGGCCTTGGCCAGCTTTTCGCGCAACGCGTCGAACAGCTCGGCCTCCATGGCCGCACCGGCCGGGGTCAGCCGCAGCAGCCTTTGCCGCCGGTCGCGGTCGCCGGGCCGCGTCTCCACCAGGTCGCGGCTCGCCAGTTCATTGAGCACGCGCCCCAGCGATTGCTTGGTGATGGCCAGGAGCGACAACAGCTCGCTGACCGTCATGTCGGGCCGCCGCGCCATGAAATAGAGCGCGCGGTGATGCGCGCGCCCCAGCCCTTGCGCGGCCAGGCCACGATCGATGGATCGCACGAGGTGGCTATTGCCGAAATACAGCAATTCCATACCCCTGCGGAGTTCGGGTTCACGAAGAAACTGTGCCGATGCGGACTGGTTCGAGGCAGCCATGTTGACCCGTCTACTCACAGCGCCTAGGCCACGGCAACCCAAAACAGAGAGTTGATCATGGAAGCGCATCAATCCCTTACGTTTCGGTTCGATCCTAGCCAGACCCCGGTCGAGGCGAGCGAGCGGACGGCGCGTTTGGTCGATCCCGGTTTCGGGCGCGTTTTCACCGATCACATGGCCCTGATCCGCTATAGCGACGACAAGGGCTGGCACGACGCGCAGATTACCGCGCGCGTGCCGCTTCAGGTCGATCCGGCCGCCTCGGTCCTGCATTATGCGCAGGAGATATTCGAGGGGATGAAGGCCTATCGCCTGGCCGATGGCGGCACCGCGCTGTTCCGGCCCGAGGCCAATGCCCGCCGCTTCCAGGATTCGGCGCGGCGCATGGCGATGCCCGAACTGCCCGAGGGCCTGTTCCTGGAATCGGTCGAGCGATTGGTCGAGGTGGAGCGCAACTGGATTCCCGAGCAGGACGGCGGTGCGCTCTATCTGCGCCCCTTCATGTTCGCCAGCGAGGTCTTCCTGGGCGTGAAGCCCTCGTCCGAATATCTCTACATGGTCATCGCCTCGTCGGTGGGCGCCTATTTCAAGGGCGGCGCGCCCGCCGTGTCGATCTGGGTCAGCCAGGGCTATACCCGCGCTGCGCCGGGCGGCACGGGCGCGGCCAAGTGCGGCGGCAATTACGCGGCCAGCCTGCTCGCCCAGAAGGAAGCGATCGCCAATGGTTGCGACCAGGTGGTGTTCCTCGACGCGGTCGAGCGCCGCTGGGTCGAGGAACTGGGCGGCATGAACGTCTTCTTTGTGTTCGATGACGGCAGCTTGGTGACGCCGCCGCTGACCGGCACGATCCTGCCCGGCATCACCCGCGATTCGATCCTGACCATCGCGCGCGCGCAGGGCCTGACCGTGCGCGAGGAGCCCTATGCCATCGACCAGTGGCGCGCCGACGCCGCCAGCGGTCGCCTGGTCGAGGCGTTCGCCTGCGGCACCGCCGCCGTCGTCACTCCGATCGGTAGCGTTGCGGAGCCCGCGGGCCGCTTCACCATCGGCAGCGGCGGTCCCGGCCAGCTGACGACCCGCCTGCGCGACCAGCTGGTATCGATCCAGCGCGGCCAGGCCCCCGATCCGCATGGCTGGATGCGCCGCCTGGGCTGACGATTTTGTCGCAATAAAGGCTTTTCAAGAACGGCGCGCCCGGTATAAGGCGCGCCTCTCCACTGGGGCGTCGCCAAGCGGTAAGGCAACGGTTTTTGGTACCGTCATACGCAGGTTCGAATCCTGCCGCCCCAGCCAGTCACTGATTGCCCCAGCTAAGGGGACCAAAAACTGCGGTTTTCGGTAGCTTAGCGGGGCTTCAACCATCGCAGTGGCGTCAACTGACGCCAGTCGATGGAGCCAGTCCCTGATGCCAGCGATCGAGAACGTCACCCGCCGCAGCGCGGTCTATTGGTGGCGTCGAAGGCTGCGTTTGGCGCCCGCGAGCGCAAATCCTATAACCGTTGTGACGATGGTCAGCCTTCTGACGAAGGATCAGCCGGTCGCGCGTCGACGCGCGGTCGCGATGACCGGGCGGAGCGAGGCGGTACGGATGAGCCTGTACGAAAAGATCGAGCGTGACGGCCTGACCGCGGAACAGGCCAGTGCGGTGTTCCAGGAGGAGATGGTCCGCTACAGGAACATGCTTGCCTATCAGCACCAGTCGATCCAACAGGACGGCGAAGGAGATGTCGCGGAACGCTTCGCGCAAATGCGGGCCATCTATGGCGCGGTGAACCGCGATTTTGCCGCCAACGGCTTCGGCGATTTTCTGGGGATCGATTATGTCGGCGGTTTCGATCGCCGCTTCGCCGACTTGGACGACGAAGCGCGCGGCCACCTCTACGCGATGCTCGGTCGAGCGCCTGACCTGCCGGAGCATCTGCTGAACGAAGCGCGCGACCTGTTGCGTCGTGTCGGTATCGACGACTCTGGCGACCGGAGTGAGACGGCCCGTCAGATCATGTGCCAGGCGCGAGTTGCCGCCGCAGCCTCGTTCGCCGATCCAGCGTTGCAGGACATGGCCAATCGGATGGCCATCGCGGCGGCGATCATGCGGCCGCTCGGCGTGGTGACTTCTTCACCTTTACAAGCCGTGACTCCGGCAGCCGCTGCGATGTCCGCGCCAACCGCAGCGAATGTCGCGGCGGATCCTGAGCAATGGGATGAGGAGGACGGGGAGGACGAGAAAGCCGAACGGCAGCGCTATGCGCGCATGACCCCGTTGGAGGTCGTCGAGGCGTATATGAGCCTCAAGCCAAAGGCCCGAGGACGCGTCGCAACGGCCAAAGCGGGCGTTAACAGGTCAAAGTCGCAGGCTAAGACCTGGGGCGACAGCCAACGGCGTCAGTTCAAGGCCGCGGCCTTCCTGTTCGGCAAGTCGAACGGCGGCAAACCCTTGGCGCGAACCAAGCCGGAGGACCTTGCCGAGTTCTATGACCAGCTCAACCGCATGCCTTCCACGCATCACAAGTCGGCAAGGCACGAGACGATGACAATCAAGGAGATTTGCGATGAAACCGCCGACCGGGTAGTTGAGGCGGAAAAGAACAACGAACCCATCACCTTCACGATCGGATTGGATGTCGGTACGATCAACAGGCACTTTGCCAACCTGAAAAAGCTGTGCACTTGGCTTGCCAGCAAGACGACCATGCGGGCGCTCGATTTCTCCGACTACATTCTCGTGGAAGAGGAGCGCGACGAACGGACGGAGCGTGATCCCTACACCATCCAGCAGGGTCAGGAACTGTTCGCGCTGAGGATCTGGACCGGCAGCCTGACGCTGGAGGACCGGTTCGCAAAGGGCAGTGGCGGCCGGATCTGGCATGATGCGGCCTATTGGGTCATGCCGATCGTCTGGTACTCGGGAATGCGGCGCGAGGAAGCGTGCAAGCTGCTCGTCGAGGACATCGACGAGGAAGATGGCGTCCCCTATTTCGACATTCGCAATACCCGTGCCGGGCGGGTCAAGACCGCCAAGAGCACTCGGAAGGTTCCCATCTGCGCGGAACTTCGCCG
Source organism: Sphingomonas sp. NCPPB 2930 (assembly GCF_042867205.1). Lineage (NCBI taxonomy): Bacteria > Pseudomonadati > Pseudomonadota > Alphaproteobacteria > Sphingomonadales > Sphingomonadaceae > Sphingomonas > Sphingomonas sp. NCPPB 2930. The sequence continues at coordinate 197,975 of NZ_JBHZQU010000006.1, forward strand.
GCTCGGCCTGCTGGACTACGTCGCCGCGATGCGGGCGGCGGGCGAAGAATATCTCTTTCCGGAAATCGTGCCCGGCAAGGGCGGCCGACCGTTGGGCGATGTGTTCTTCAACACCATCTGGCTGAAGATCAAGCCGCTGTTGACGCTCATCAAGCCGGGCCAGGCGGTGCATAGCGGTCGACACATGGTCAGCACCGAGCTGAAGGCTTTGCAGACCTTCGAAGAGACGCGGGCCGACCTCCTCGGGCAGCAGATCGGCGGCGAAAATGCCGTTCGCTATGCGGGAGCGACGCGGCTGGAGATCCTGGCGGATGTCGTGGACCGCCTGCCCATCGTCACCGGCCATCTGCCGTCGCCCGAAACCATCAACCTTCTTCCGAAGCATCTGCGCTGTGCGCGCCCGACGCGTCAGTCGGCGGGCCGGAGGACGCGAGGCTGACAGGCGCGGTTACAGGACGGAAATCAGCGCAGCCCCATCCGATCCATCTTCTTGAGCAGACCGACGCGCGACAGGCCCAGTTCGCGCGCCGTATGGGTGTGGTTGTGCCCGGTACGTTGGAGCGCCTCGACGATGCGACGGCGTTCCAGAGCGGCGATTTCCTCTTCAAGGCTTTGGGGAACGGCGGGGGCGACGTTTTCTGGAGGGGCGTCGCCGACCGCGAAGGCGAGGTCGGCCGCAGTGACGATCGTGCCAGCCGCGCCCGGGATCGCTAGCGCGGCGGCGCATTCGACGGCCGCGCGCAATTCGCGGACGTTACCGGGCCATGCCCTGACAGCCAACCAATCCAGCGCGTCCGGCGAGAAGCTGGCCCGGCCTTCGCTCGCCCGCTGCAGGAATAGGCGGGCGAGCAACGGCACATCGGTCGCCCGCTCGGCCAGCGATGGTGTGCGCAGGACGACACCCTTGAGTCGGTAGAACAGGTCTTCGCGAAAATTGCCCTCCGCCACGGCAGCGGCAAGGTCGCGATGCGTCGCCGCCACGATGCGGACTTCGGCCTCGCGCGGAGCGCGGGCACCGATGGGCTGGTAGCTGCCGTCGTTGAGGAAGCGCAGCAGCTTGACCTGCATCGCGGCGGGCATCTCGCCGATCTCATCGAGGAACAGCGTGCCGCCATGCGCTGTCTCGATCAGGCCAGGCCGGTCGGCGGTCGCGCCGGTGAAGCTGCCCTTCAGATGCCCGAACAGCTCGCTTTCCAGCAACTCGGCCGGAACCGCGCCGCAATGGATCGTCACCAGCGGCCGCGCGGCGCGGGGCGAGGCGGCATGGATTGCACGCGCGACCAGTTCTTTGCCCGTGCCGCTCGGCCCCAGCACCAGCGCTGGGAGGCGGGTCGGCGCCACGCGGCGGATCAGGTCGCGCAACCCCGCCATCGCCGTTGATGTGCCGACGAGCCCCATATCCTCCTCGGCCCCGGCTTGCGCCCGCAGGGCGGCCACCTCGCGCGCAAGCCGCGCCCGCTCCAGCGCACGGGCGACGACGACGCGCAGCATGTCGGGATCGACTGGTTTGGCGAGGAAATCCCAAGCCCCGGCCTCGACCGCCTTCAGCGCCAGCGGATGGTCGGCATGGCCGGTCATCACCACCACCGCGGCGGGCGCGAAGGAGGGGATCAGCGCCAGCCCTGCCGCCGGGTCGTGATGCGGCGGCATGGCGAGGTCGAGCAGGACCAGATCGACCGGCTTGGCCTTGAACGCCGCCACCGCCGCGTCGCCATCGCCGACGACCTCCACGGCATGGCCAAGCCCGCGCAACCACGCGCCGGTCAGCCGCTGGAAGGCGGGTTCGTCATCGGCGAGCAGGATCATCGGGATGCTCCGAAGGTGAGGCGGAAACAGGTCGACCAGCCGGGTCGCTCGGCCAAGGTGACCGAGCCGCCATGCGCCTCCATGATTCGCCGGACGATGGCGAGGCCGAGGCCGGTGCCGCCGGGGCGGCGCGAGACGAACGGGCGGAACAGGCTGCCCGAGATTTCGGGCGGGATCCCGGGGCCGTTGTCGCAGATGTCGATCGTGACCGGCGGCCCGACCTCCGCGAAGATGGCAACGCGCGTGCCGAGCGCGCGGCCGTTGTCGACGAGGTTGGTGAGTGCACGCAGCAGCGCGTGGCGGTCCGCCGCCACCGTCAGGCTGTCCGGGACATGGACCTCCACGCCCAATGACGTGACAAGGTCCGCCACGATCAGCGGCTGCGGCATGATCGTCCAAGCGCGGGCATAATCGAGGATGTCGGTGACGAGGTGATTCATCCGCGCCACCTGCTCGCCGATCTCGGTGCGCACGTCGGGCGGCGCGCCGGTTGCTGCCATCTGGACGATTCCGAGCGGATTGCGCAGGTCGTGCGCGACCGTCGTCGCCAGCGCACCGAGTTCCGCCAGCCGCGCCTCCCGCTCCGCCACGACCAACCGGCGGGCGACGGTCAGGCGGCGGGCGCTCTCCGTCACCAGTCCGGCGAAGCGCTCGGCGACGTGCCGCGTGGCGATCGGCGCGTCGTCCCAGCCGGTGAGGGTCACCGTCTCGCCGTCGACCGACAACGTCGGGCCATCCGCCGGCAGGCTCAAGCGCTGTAGAAGGAGCGATCGCGCCGTCTCGCCCAATGCTGCTTCGTCGGTCGGTTCCGCCAATCGGTCCCGCCATTCGGCTAGGTCCGCCTCGCTGATCCGCCCGCCCGGAAAGACGATCCGGTCGGCCAGTCGTTTCAACGGCGCAAGGATCGCGAGTCCCAGGGCCAGCGTCGCGGCCAGCGCCGCCCAGGTGGCGAACAGCCCCGCGGGACGCCCGGCCAGCGTCAGCGGCAGGGAGGCGATCAGCGCGCTCGCCGCGCTCGCGCCGGCGACGAGTAATAGCCATACCAGCCCCCGGCGCGCCCACACATCCGCGGCCATGAAGCGGTGCCGCACGATGCCATAGACCAGTGCGACCGAGTAGAAGGGCAGCAGCAGGACCGGCCAGGGATAGGCGTCGATCCCCAGCGCCGGAAAGGCGAAGCCGGTCAGCGCGACGAGCCCGATCAGGCTGGAGACGAACACCGCGCCCGCCTGCCGGCGGTGCTGGCCGTCCTGCTCGCGCCACGTCTGCGCCAGCCGCAGATGCCCGGCGATCGACAGCATGGCTGCAACCGCCAGCACGCACCAGCCGATCGTCGAGGGCACGAACATGCCCGAGAATTCGCGCCACGGCACGACCGCGCCGACCCCGAAGATCAGCCCGATCAGCGTCGTAAAGGCTGCGGTCGCATAGGCCGCGATGGCGACGGGCCGCAACGCGCCGCATAGCGCAAAGGCGAAGGCCAGATGGACGAACCCCGCCGCTGGCAGCGGCGACAATGCGATCAGCGTGGTCGTCACCGGCCCGGCGGCCGGGCCGAGAACGGCGGGCAGGACCTGCGCGATGCTCCACAGGGCGACGCCCAGCAGGAACACCGCCAGCAGCGTCGATCCCGGCACGACCCTGACACGAACCGCTACGAACAGCGCCAGCAGCGCGCTGGCGATCGCGGTTAGCGAAAGTGCGCCGATATAGGCGAAGAGGCCAACAGCTATATCCATCGTTGACAGCATCGCAGCATCTTCCGTTCACGGTGTAAACATCATGCGCCGGCCCGAACGGCGAAAAGCACGAATTTCCGTCGATCCTGGCAATTGGCATGCCATTCGCAATGCTCCTCCCGAGCCGGGCGATCGTCGCCCGGCAACTGAAGGGAGATCGAACCATGTTGCTGCCGATCGCAGCTCTGCTGCTGACCTATGCGCTGACCGCGCTCATCTCTTTGCTCGCTGCCGTCGTGCTGTGGCGGCCTCTGGCAATCCTGCTCGCCGAGCTCTGCGGAACGGAGGAGCGGTCACGCTTCTGGACGGTGTGGTCGACCGTGATGATGGTCGTGACCCCGATGCTGTTCGTGTCCTGGCGGGGCGTGACCACGGAGCCGACGCAACTGGTGCAGGGCACGATGACCAGTGCGCTGCTTGGTGTCCTGATGGCGCTGGCCGGCATGGGCATGGCGGTGTGGAGCCGCAGCCCTCGCGCCGATGCCTGACGGGAGCGAGACGTCATGCATGTCCTGATCGTCGCCGCGAGCGGCTTTATTGGGCGGCACCTTGCCGCCCGGCTGGTGGCGGAGGGCGTCCGCGTCACCGCCGCCGGCCGCGCGCCGGATCGCTTGGGGCGGCGCCTGCCGGGGGCGGCGGCGATCCGCTGCGACCTTGCCACCAACGGGTTGGAGGACTGGCGCGAGCGGCTGGCGGGCGTCGACGCGGTGGTCAACTGCGCTGGGCTGTTCGGTGACGAACGGGGCTATGCGCGCGTCCATGCCGGTGGGGCGATCGCGTTGTTCGACGCCTGCCGCGCCGCCGGAGTTGGTCGCGTGCTCCAAATTTCCGCTTTGGGTGCGGCGGCCGATGCCCCCAGCGCCTATCACCGCAGCAAGGCCGCCGCCGACGATCATCTGGCGGGGATGGGGGACGCGTTCGGCTGGGCGATCGTCCGGCCGTCGCTCGTTATCGGCCAAGGCGGGCAGAGTAGCGCGCTGTTCACCACGCTCGCCGCGCTGCCGGTCACGCCGGACCTCGGTCGCGCCGATGGCTTGGTTCAGCCGATCCATGTCGACGATCTGGTCGAGATACTGGTCCGCCTGCTTCATGCCCCGCTGCCGATGGCCGCGCGGATCGATGCGGTCGGGCCGGAACCGATGACCACTGCGGCGTTGGTGACGATCCTGCGAAGCTGGCTCGGCCTGCCGGACACGATGCGCGTCACGATGCCGCGCTGGATGATCGCGGGGGCCGCTCGCCTCAGCATCGGGCCGGTGACGCGCGAAGGCATGGCGATGCTGGCGGCTGGAAACACGGCGCCGGTCGAGCCGCTGATCGCCATGACCGGCTTTCGACCGGCAACGATGGCACGCGCCTTGGCCCGCCGCCCGGCGAACGGGGACGATCTGCGGACGGCACGGCTTGCCTTTGTCGCGCCGGTCTTGCGCGTCGCGCTCGCGCTGGTCTGGTTCGCCGGGGGAGCGATACCGTTGTTCGTCATCCCGGCGGCGACGAACATGGCATGGCTCGCACGGGCCGGCCTGTCAGGCGGCATGGCGACGACCGCGTTATGGGCAGGCGCGCTGGCCGACATTGCCATCGGAGCCGCGCTCCTGCTGAGGATACGCGGCGCGGCGCTCGCCGGTATCGCCCTTATGGCGACCTACACGCTGATCCTGACCCATATCGCGCCCGAACTCTGGGCCGATCCCTTCGGCCCGCTCGCCAAGAACATCGCCGTCCTCGCCCTGTCGCTCGCCGTCAACGCGCTGGAGACCCGTCATGGCTGATTATCTGCTGCTGAAAACCGTCCATATCCTCAGCTCGACCCTGTTGTTCGGCACCGGGCTCGGCACGGCCTTCCATGGCTGGATGGCGAACCGCTCCGGCGACGCGGGCGCGCGGCGGGTGGTCAATCGCAACGTCGTCCTCGCCGACTGGCTGTTCACGACCCCCGCCGTCATCGTTCAGCCGGTGACCGGGGTGTGGCTCGCGCAACTCGCGGGCTTTCCGCTGACGACCGGCTGGCTAGCGACGTCGATCGCGCTCTATCTGATGGTCGGAGCCTGCTGGTTGCCGGTGGTCGGCATCCAGATCCAGATGCGCCGCATCGCTGACGCCACCCCGTCCGACATGCCGCTACCGGCGCGCTATTTCCAGCTGTCGCGGATGTGGTTCCTGCTCGGCTGGCCGGCGTTTATCGGGGTGATCGTCATCTTCTGGCTGATGGTGACCAAACCGGAGTTCGTGTGGTGACCCAGCCCCTGTTCCGTCGTCTCCTCGGCAGCACGATCAATGACCTATCACCCGTGCTGCGCGATGCGCATGATAGTCGGATGGACCAGCGCTGGCGCGGCGTAGCGCAGGTCGAGACGCACCCGAACCCGCTAGCCCGGCTGCTCTGCCTGATGATGCGTCTCCCCGCGCCGGGGACCGCCATTCCAGTGACGGTGCAATTCGAGCGGCGCGGTAGCGCCGAGCACTGGCACCGCGATTTCGCCGGACGTCGCTACCACAGCACGCTCGTCGAGCGCGACGGGTTGATGATCGAACGGATGGGCATGGCGACCAACATCTTCCGCGTGTCGGTGGAGGACGGCGCACTCCGGTTGGACCTGATCGGCTTCAGGTTCCTCGGCGTCCCGCTGCCTTCCACCCTGCGCCCGCATTGTCACGCCCGCGAACATGGAAACGACGGGTGCTATGTCTTGGACGTGCCCGTCGACCTCTGGCCCTTCGGCCGGATCATCCGCTACACCGGCCGGATGGAGCGGATCGATGACTGACGGCCCCATCATCCTGTTCGACGCGCAATGTGTCCTGTGCTCGGCCAATGCCCAGTTCATCCTACGCCACGATCGCCGGCACCGTTTCCGACTGGCGGCGATGCAGGGTGCAGCCGGTGCGGCGCTGTTCCGTCGGCACGGGATAGACCCGACCGATCCCGACACGATCCTCGTTGTCGATGGCGATAATGTCCTGCGAGACAGTGACGCGGTGATCGCAATCTACACCGGCCTGGGCTGGCCGTGGCGCATCGCGGGTGCGGCCCGCCTGTTACCGCACTGGTTGCGCGACGGGGCCTACCGATGGATCGCCCGCAATCGCTATCGCCTGTTCGGCAGGCGGTCGACTTGCTGGCTTCCAGCGCCGAAGGATGTCGGCCGGGTTCTACCTTAGCCGCATAATGCGAGTCGCTTCGCAGAGGGAGCGGCCGGGCAATCTATCCTGACCGCACGACAGCAACTTGAGCGAAACCGGGAGGGGTGTTTCGTTCGTGTTGCTCTGGACCGAAGCGAAGGCGACCGGGCTTGGGACAAACTCGTCGTTCCCATGCAGAAGGTTGAGCATCCGCTCTTGTCAAAAGTGGACGTTCAGCGCTTGTTCGCGCGGCTTAGCAATCAGTCGAGTTATTATGTCGTCGCTGAGCGGGCAGACCGATAGCCTCGTCGTTCAGCTCTCCGTGGGAAATAGGTCGGCCACCGGTGCAAATGGCTGGCCGGTCTCCGAGGCATGGCGAACTTTCCGTTCGAGCACGATGTCGATTGGGATGTTGCGGTCTAGCGCTTCGTACATATCCTGCCCGTCCATGCAGATAACCTTCTTGCCTCGGCCGAAAGCGGCTAGCCCGACATCGGTGAAGCCGCCGAAGCTGACGAAGAGACCGCGCGTCCAGGCGGCCTTGTCGTCGACCTTGCCCTGGAAGCTGCGCAGCTCGTCCGATCCAATCCTGTCCTGATGCCACTTGGCTTCGAGCAAGTAGGTCTCGTGCTTCAAGTCAAAACTGCCGTCGATCTGCTCACCCGTCAGGCTGAAGGGCCTGCGCGCCTTGAGGCCGAATGTGTCGAACAGCACCTTCAGATATTTCTCGAAGGCGTAGCCGCGCGGGCGTGGATCCATTTCCCACAGCGCGTTCAATTGGTCGCGTAGCGCCTCAAAGCCCTTCCGGTTGAACACCGAAACGGGTAGTGCGCCGTTGACGTTGCCGCCGCTCTCAAGCCGGCTGACGATCGCGAGCACTTGCCCTTCGGCGAGTGGGGAGGTGTCCCGCTGAGGCTTGCGCCTCATCGCGCTGCGATATTCGCTCAGCCGGCGGAGCGCTCTTGCGGCGGTCGCATCGTCCACGGCCTTCAGGAAGCAGCGAAGGTGACTGGCCTTCGACGATCCTTCAGTCTCGTAATCCCCGCCATACAGGTCGACGTCAAACTCGATCTGGAAGAATTCACCCATCGTGCGGTTGCTGAAGTCGAGAACGTATCCCTTGCTCTCGCCGCGGAGGAACTCGTCAATCAGATTGAGCTCGGCGGTCTTGATGCTGCTCATGCGGCTGACTCCGGCTTGAAACGGATGTATTCGCCAATGATCGGGATCAGTCGATCCGACGTCTCCGGCGTGTAGTCCGGGGAATGGCACAGCAGACCGACATCGAACGGCGCGGCGGCGGTGTAGTCGTCGAGGGTGAGCATCCTGAAGGGCACCGGCGGCAAGGCGAAGTCGGGATCCAGCCCGCAGAGTGCATGGTAGTCGGGCGACGATCCCATCATGGGTAGGCCGACGCGGGTGAACGACTTGATGTCGAGATAGCCGGCTGTCTTGTCGCCCTTCGGAAAGTAGATCGGCGGGAGGTCGTCCCCCCATCCCTTGGGATACACGTAGGTGAGGTCGCAGATGAACTCGGCGGCGACGGCGTAGGCGAGCCAGCTTCCCAGATTCAGTCCTTCGCTTGCCCGGACGGGTTTGCGGCGGTCCGCCAGCGGCATACCCACGCGCTTGATCATGTCCACCCAAGAGGGATCGCCCATGCCGAGATCGGCGTGCGCGTCGACGTGGACGACTTCGAGCGGCCCGCTGCCGCCCTCGACAATGTTGCGCATGACGTCGAACGCGCCGTCGTGGTTGGTGACGAACCAGCCGTCGATCGGCGCGCTGCGCGACAGACCGCACTGGCGCTCCATAAACTCGCGCAGCCTATCCTCTGCCCATGGGTGGAAGGTTTCTGCATCCAGACGCCCGCCCTCCGGCCAATGCGCCACGTGATTCAGAAAGGCGTCGAGGTCGATGTCGAGGAAGCGCATCTTCCTGGAGGCGTTCCCGTCGTTGACCATCGGAAGGGCGTCGCCGCCAACGTGCCTCACAGGAACTTCTCGGCCAGATCGCGTCGACCGCGCGGCTCAGAATGGGTGATCCGCTGATCCTCGGGGTAGTAAAAGCCCGAGACGTACAGATCATACTTGCCGATCTCTACGCGTACAGAGATCTCCGTTTGGTCATCCCAGGTGTCACGCACCGACGCCTTGCATGTCTCCCCGCGCATCTCGAAATCGAACGAGGGGCTCGCTTTGTCCCACTTGTCGATCGCGGTACGGATGAGCGTCTGGCAGATTGCGTTGCGCTTTTTCTGCGACAGCATGTCCAGCGATGACTCCTTGATCGGACCGAACATGCCGCTGGCGTTCATCGCTTCGAGGATCTTCCGCATGTGAGTGCCGGTATGCTGGTTCACGAACAGCGACGACCGCGATCCATGGGGGGCGCCGAGGATATTGGAGCGGATGTTCCACCAAGTCTCCGCCACCTGCGCACCTGCAGCCTCGGCGGCCGACAGCTGAGCGAACCAGGTCAGGGCGTCGCGGCTGCGAATCGTCCCATCGGCCTCCAATTCGACGTTCACCGCCACCACGACGACAGGGTGCGCCTGATCGGAATAGAGGGGTTCCTCAAGCCGGTATGCGTCAAGTCCTGGGACGGCTCGCACCGTGTCGACGAGTTTGTCGGCGCCTTCCTCAGAATAGGGGCATGTCACAAAGCCGCGAACGAATTCGACCGTGTGGTCAAGCTCTCGGTACGTTGGAGACTCAGTAAGGCTGGCGACGTGCTTTCCGGGATGACGGGGCGGAGCGGTCAGGATGGGGTGCCAGTCGGGGAAGAAGTCGGTGGCGTTGCCGAGCTCCTCAATCAGCGCCTCGACTCTCTGCCGGCCGGCCGCCGGATCGTTGAGGCTCTTGGTTAGGTAGCTGATCGCCTTGGCGTTCTGCTGAGCGGCGACGGTCGGGGAGCGGAATTCCATACTAATGCACCTCCACGTGAGAGCTTTATAAAACGCATATGGGTTCTAATGCGCAATTATGCAAGTCACGTGAAATAGTCATTTTACGTGATTGTCGTGCGGCTACCGATCGACCGGCGATGGTGCGGCTCGCTTGACGTGAAGTCAAAGCCGACCGACTGGTCTGCGCGGCACGAGTGACGGGTTTCAGCAAGAACCGCCGTTCACATCAACGATGCTGAATGTCTTGAGCTGGTCGACTGCTGTCTCAGCCTCAAACGCGGGATAGTGGGACATTCCTGGCGCTCCCCTGCAACGTGTCGAACGGCAGGTCCGGCCAAGAGCCGACATTTGACGTCTGCGCGACCGGCACCGCACTACGACATAGATTGGGCTGTCCGCACGTCGGCAGCTTCGGGGGGGCGCATCGCGGAAAGCGTCCATCTGTTTAGTCGGAAAGTCGGGTAGCTAAGGGCTGACCCGATGGTCTCCTTCGCTGGCCATCCCGATACTTTGACCTGCTGCCGGTCTCATGAACACCGGGTTAGGCTACATGAGCCTAATTCTCGAAGCCTATGGGGTTGAGATAGCCCAGCATGTCGGGCTGTAGAAGCGCTCGATGTAAGGCTGGCAGAGCACGCTCCGCTGTATTCGCGCTCCTTGCAGGGCGTTGACCGAACAATGGGACGACAGCATGCCCTGCGAGCCGGATGACATTGATTTCTGGAAGCACCATCTTCCGATCTGATCTATGCCTTGGCCTCGCCTCGATGTAGGCACTGACGGAACGATATTCGCTGTCAGCGAATATCTGTTGACGTCTGACGACGAATCAGGCAGGTAAGCCGCAGACATTCGGGACAAAGGCAACATCCCACTAAACTCTGGGTGAGAAATCACCTGCGGGGCAGACCTCGGTCAGTCCTCACACTTGTCAGGAGCTTGAGGGCCCCCCGCACGGGGACCGCCCGCAGCGCCGATAAGGCGCGTCCCTGTGGACGGGACGCGAAGGGTTTCGGGGGGATGCTTCTTCTCTCGTTGTGATCCTGCTTGTGGAGCTGGTCCCAATTCCGGGGCGAGTGTGCAGGAGAACTACCTATGGGAATTATTCCCTCACCGAATGTCGGGAAGAAGCGTGCGAAGACTAGCCGACGGGGTCATCCAATCCGGGATGCCCTTCTGAAGCCGACGACCTGGAAAGCCGCTGCGGCCGCCTTGGATTTTATTCTGAAGGCGGTGCGTGTGGGCGCAAAGGTCTGGGACATGTTGACGTAATCCCCCCTTAATTCTCCCGGCGGAGGTTGTGGAGGAGACATCATGTACGACAGAGCTTTGAAGACAATAAGACAATATCATCGGCTTTCGCAGGCTGATCTGGCGGACCAGATCAATATATCGCGATCCTATCTCAACGAGATCGAGCGCAACCGGAAAGAACCGAGCCTCGATGTCCTCAGGAAATATGCGGAACGGTTTGAGGTTCCATTGTCGTCCCTTATGCTGTTCGCGGAACAGGGGCCCGGGACGACATTCGACAAGGCCCGTATCTTTGTTGCCGACAAGGTGCTGAAGATGCTGGAATGGGTTGCTGAAGGGGAAGACAGTGAGCGCAGCAAAGAAAGCGAAGCAGCGCATTCCGATTGATCGGTGCCACCTTTACGGGCTCCGGTCGCCGCATGCTTTGGCAAACCGTCTGGGGTGGGACCTGAACAAGCTTGATCAGCTCGCCCGGCATGGCGGCTACAGGGTCTACAAGCACAAGGCCACCGGACGTGAGATCCAGGAGCCGGGCGCAGCGCTGCAAAGCCTTCACCGGCAGCTTCACCGATACCTCGCGCGCGTGGAGGTTCCGGAATATCTGCATTCCGCGGTCAAGGGCAGATCCTATCTGTCGAATGCGCGCGCGCACGTCTGTATCGGAAGCCTGATCAAGATCGACATCGCGAAATTCTACCAGTCGGTGCCGCAGTACAAGGTGATGCACTTCTTCCGGGATGTGCTGTGCTGCGCTCCGGACGTTGCCGGGCTGATCGCGAACCTGATCTGCTACCGCGGCGTGCTGGCCACCGGCAGCTCGATCAGTCCGATCATATCCTACTACACGTTCAAGAGTCTCTTCGACGATCTTGCCGCGCTGGCGGACGGTCATGGCCTGAATATGACCTGCTATGTCGACGACATCACCATGTCGGGCGCAGGCGCGACACGTGCGGTCCTGCACGAGGCGCGCTCCATGATCTTCCGTGCCGGGCTACGGGCGCACAAGGATCGCTCGTTTGGAGAGGACGGGGCCAAGATTGTCACCGGGGTTGTCGTCGGACCACATGGTATAGGGCTGCCGTTCGCACGCTGGCAGAAGATCCGCCAGGCGACACGCGAGATTTCAGTCTGCACCGATGTGGCGGAGAAACTGGGTCTATACCCTAAACTGGTATCCCGTCTCTATGAGGCCTCGCAGATCGATGCCCGTTGCCGCCCGCGCGCCGAGTTTCACCACGGACAGTGGCGCGCGCTCAAGCGAACGGTTGCCGCGCAGGTTCTTCCGGTAGCCGGGATCGAGGAAGCGGCTTAGCGATCGGCGCGTGACACAGCATGGGGTCCGGCCGGCATCGCGCGCCCCGGTTCACCCGGCGTCGTAACGCGCTGCCGCAATCATCCTTTCGTAGAGCATCTGGATGTCGGCGAAGAGCGCCTTGCGCCCTTCCTCGGCATCAGCGCGGCATTGAACGAGCGTGTCGTCTTGGGGCATCCCGATCGTCCGGACGAGCGGTAGCCTCAGGTTATGATACTCAACCTGCTTCAGCCAAGTGGCCTGAAGCAGGTCGCCGATCTCGTCGCCGAAAACAGTGCGTCCATCGACCAGGACATGAAAGAGCTGCTCGTTCCGGTCATCCAGTCCGCTGCCGTCATAGTTATAGCGGGCGAGAACGCCTCCGACCGTGCGGATGATTTTCTGGCGGTCCTCGAGCATTTTGATCTGTTGCGCCTGCCGCTCCATGCGGAGCTGCTTGCTCGCGTGCTGGCGCATCCACCGATTCTGCTGGATGCTGAAGTAAAGGACGGCCGCCGCCACGATGGTAGGTGATGTTATCTTGACCAGCTCGATAAACTGCGGCCAGGTCGGGGCTGCTGCAATGATCGCATTGATAAATCCGTTCATACGGCAATGTATCAGCGCGTGGCCGCCCCCTCAACGTCACCCGGCAAGACAACGCTCACCAAGCAAACCGGTCAGCTTTGCGCGAGCTCAATGTCGGGTCACATCAACAGCCGACATCCACATCAACCAAGCTGAATGTCTTAGGGTCAGGACTCGTTGATCACAGCCAGAAGATGACGGTTGCAGCGAGAGCGACGGTGACGTGACCCCCGTTTCTTCATCCAGGTGGAACTAGAGACCGGCCCCTCAAAGGGACGGACGGAATGAAGCGGAAGCAATTCTCGGAAGAGCAGATCATCGGCATCCTGAAGGAGGCCGAGGCGGGCGCAGTGGTGACGGAGTTGTGCCG